>CALCGQ010000027.1 GCA_937901015.1 uncultured Bacteroidota bacterium
ATACACATATTTAATTTCAGAAACAAAGCAGCAGCAGAAACCTATGTATATCAGCGAAAATATGCTGTCATACGTAAAGAGGATTTTTGATGTTTGATACTTGATTTACCCAAAATCAAAAATCGCTAATCAAGTATCATATATCGTAAATCCAATAAAACTATATTGAATACCATAAGACTTTCAGTCCATAATGTTTTATTTAAAAAGGCCATTCGTTTTCGTTTGGCCTTTTTTTATGGTTTTATGGCAATAACAGCGCTAACAGGCAAGTGATCTGAAATATCTTCTGCTTCTTGCACAACCTCATAATCAAGACATTCCAGATACAGATTGTTATAAAAGATATAATCTATCTTAACATATGGCTTCTCACTATTAAAAGTTAAATACCGCTCCGGATTCTTTAAATAATCAGCTTTTTGGTTAACCATAGAAATTGTTGGATGTGCTATTAATCTCTCAATGGTTTTCTCTTTCAAAGCATTGGATGCAAATGGTGGATTACAATTAAAATCTCCCAAAAGTATAACAGGGTGGTCAAGCTCATATTTACGATAAATGTTTAATACCAACTCAGACTGAATTTCGCGTGTTGGACCATCCCATGCTTCGAAATGCACATTAATCAAACAGATACTATCTGTGGTGGTACTGATCCAGGCAACTTGTGCCAGTCTATCCAAATAAAAATCATTGTAATAAAACGGATTAGAACTAGGTTTGGGAAGCACTACTTGTTTATTAGATAAGATTGGTGACCGTGAAAGTACAGCCTGACCAGATAACATTTCTCCAAAGTTACACCGAATAGGCCAATATGGAAAAGGAACATATTGTTTGTCCCAATTTACTGAAACTGCACCATATGGAAAACCGCATTTATTTGCCAACTGGTCAAGCTGATTAACGTAATATGTTCGTTGCGAACCGAAGTCTATTTCCTGAAAAACTATTATATCTGGCTTCCTATCAAGCAATAGTTGAGATGCTTTTTCAAGATTCTCTTCCAATAACTTTTTAGGTCGATCAACTGGTAAATTATTTGTCATGCCCGATAAATAACCAATATTGTAGGTCATTATTGAAAATGTATCATTAATAATTGTTGAATTACCAACTGGATAAGTAGTAAGTACCGAATATTCACTTTCAGGAACTATCGACCTACGAGCCCACAGATAAAAAACAATGAAACAAATTATGAATACAACTAATACTGACCCTATGATTTTAAGAAACTTCATTGATGACTCATTAAAAATATAAAGGTATCAAAATATGGATAGAACTTAAGTTTGAAACATGGTTCAAGAATAAAAATTTGTGGAAAGGCTTCTGTGGAAGGATTGGAGAGATGGAGTGTTGGAGGAATGGAGGAGTTTCTAATTTGAGAGTCCTCGCTTACCTATCCTGACTTGAGCGTCCTCGTCCTGGCCTGATTTGAGCGTCTTCGCTCAAATATTTCAATTACCAGAAACCCAAATCATCAACCATATATCACAATCTTGCTTCATAAATCAACAATATATAGGAACTACCATTGGTAATGTATGATGTATAATTTTTGAATTGCTTAAATTACCATAATTATCAATCATTCTATTCCAAAACATATTTTACAAATCCAATTAAATATAACTTCAATTGCTTTTATTTGATGTATGCAAATTGATTTATCAAAAGTTCCAAATTAATCTTATATACCTCATCATTGTTCATATATCAATAGTATATATGATCTGCAATTTCTTATGTTTGATGTATTATATTTGACTTGTCAGTTAGGTCTAAAATTATCAAATAATTATCCCAAAACATACTTTATGGTTTATAATGAAAATGATCTTCAATTGCCGGCGTTTGATGTATGAATATTGGCTTATTACTGTTTTAAAATTATACTTAATTGTTTAAACCTCCTCTACATCCCATTCCCCATTTGCAAACTTCATTACTTCAGTAAAACCAGTTTCTTTGAGTTTAGAGATGGCATTATGAAAACCAAGGTTAAGTTCTTCTGGTGAATGGGCATCTGAGGAAATGATAACTGGAATATTTAAATCTTTCACCTTTTGAAGAGCTATACCATCGGGAAACAAACCGGGATACCGCTTTTTGTAAATACCGCGGGTGTTAACTTCAACAATTAAATCCTTTTCTTTAATCAGGCTGAGGCATTCATCAACAAGATTCTGATACCATGGTTCATCTTCTTTAAAATATCGGTCTTTGTTATGCATCTTTATCTTATCAACATGACCAACAATATCAAATTTCTGAGTATCTATCATCTCATTCATTTGATGATAATATGTACGAACAGCCTTCTTAATATCACCACCAAAAAAGTCATTAAGCCCCTGATCGTAAGTCTCATGCTTTGGACCATCGGTAAACCAAAGTTCACTGTTGCCCAATGGTTTAACAAGATGAACAGAACCAATCAAGTAGTCCGTTTGACAACGTTTCTTCCAATAATCAAAATCCGTTGACATGTTTGGAATATAGTCCATCTCCAATGCATGATAAATTAATATTTTTTCAGAAAACTTTTCCCGAAGATTATCAATTACCGAGACATACTCATCAACTAATTCATTTTTCAAACTAAATGAATTTTCAAAAGGCAATGGTGAGTGTTCAGAAAAACCTAGGGATGTAAAGCCAAGTTCTATAGCTTTAAGAACATATTCTTCAGGTTCTGAGTTGCCATCGGAATACCTGCTATGAAGATGGAAGTTGTAGTTTATCATTGAAATTATTTCTTAATAAACTTACCACTATAGTTATTATTATCTATTGAGATAACTATAATATAACTTCCTGGCTTAAGACTCTCAACAGGGATGGTATTTTCGGATGAATTGTCCAGTGCAAAACACACTTTTCCTGAGGTATCCATTATTCGTAAACTATCATAATTACTATTTTCCGGTATAGTGAATCTAAGGTGATCACCAACTGGATTTGGTGATATAACAATTTTATTATATCCATGATTTTCATCAATATCGTTTGCAAACTCGGCAAACATCCATAAAAAAGCTTCTCTGAAATTTGCTCTCCAATATGCTTCGTTGTGACTGCCTGTTGGATCTTCTTTTGAGAATATCTCATTTTCACCATAACCAAGATCTTGCAAAACCGAGTCCATCTGCCACATACCCGATACATAATCTTCGCCTTCAAGAGTTCCAATTATCTGATAAAACTTTATTGATTGCTGTTTTCCCATATCATTGGTAAATGCCCATACAGAGTCTGAAATCCAGTAGGCAGGAGAAAAAATTCCCGAACTACCATATACATCCTGATATTTTAAAGCACCATAAAGAGAGATTAAACCTCCAAGCGAGCTCCCCATTATTCCGGTATGTTCTCTATTGGTATGTGTACGATAGTTTTCATCAATATGGGGCTTTAGGGTGTTAACCAAAAACTCCATATACTCACTTCCCTGTCCACCGCCATACTCGGAATTAACCCATGGTGTATATTCATTAATACGTTCTCCACCTCCATTGTCAATTCCAACAACTATTGGAACCTGATATCCTTCATCATAAAGTTCATTTAAGGTTTCATCAACTTCCCATTCACCAGCATATGAGGTAAATGTATCAAACAGATTTTGTCCATCATGCATATAAAGTACTGGGTATTTCTCATTATTACTATCATAATCAGGAGGCAAATAAACCCAAATGCGGCGGTCCCTGTTTAGTTGTGGCATATGGAAATTATCATCCATAACACTCACATTTTCTGCAGCTGTAGAATTACCTCCACCACCATTATCGGCCCAATTCAGAATATCAACAAAAACGGTATCGCGATTTCCATAAACAAATTCCCTATTTGCAATTTCCTCACCCTGAGCACCTTTTTCCACAGTACTCCAATCTCCTCGTGTGAACTTAAATTGTATTGTTGTTCCAGAAGGTTCATTTGGAAGAGTTATTTCCCATTGCTCATTGCTGTTTTTTGTTAATACAAAATCAGGGTTACCCGGATCCCAGCCATTGAGGTCACCGGCTAAATAAATTAAGTCTTCGGTCGGTGTATAATCTGGAATATCATTGATGATAAATGTAACCTGACCTATTATTAGATTTACTAATAGGATTAGGGTTGTAGATATTATAAGTTTTTTCATTTATTATGATTTTCAATACATTATAAAAATACTACTTAATAACCAACTTATTCACAGTAACAAACGAATTTGAAATAACACTAACAAAATAAAGTCCTGGTGAGCAATTAATAAGACTATGTGTAACTGATCTTTGACTTGGAACCTCTGAGTTATAAACAATAATTCCGTTTGAGCTTCTTAATACAACTGTTATGCTTTGGTTATCATCATTTTTAAAGGTAACCTGGTTTGATGTAGGATTAGGAAACATAGTAAAGTGTTGATTCGAATTTTCCTTAATATCAAGGAAAAAACTAATCTCCATTGATAGGCTATCCCAACTCATCAGTTCGTTCTCAACAAACTGAGTTACTCTGTAAAATCCATATTCAGCATAATCATGTATGGGATTTTGATCGGTACTATATGTTCCATCACCAAAATCCCAATACCAACTTGATGCCGATATGCTTTGATCAAAAAATTCATACAAACCATAATCTTCATAATAGAATCCTGCAGTCGGTTTATGAATATTATGCATAAACGATTGTGTTTTATTAAACACCGTATCCCAATAGTTATTTGGAGCCCCGGGCCAGTCGCCATTATCGGTTCCATAAAACTCATGCCCTTCTCCCATAACAAAGTATTTTTCCACATTGTTACCATAGCTTTCTATTTGTTCAGCAACTAGATTACTTCCATAAGTTGCAGGAAATGCAGGGTTTCCAAATGCGCTTCCATAACCAAAAGGCACTGTTGCATCAGCTGTTCCATGGGCCACAAAAATTGGAATAGTATCTTCTTGGAAAATTAATGCAGTATCCTGTAATGCTCCCCATAATGATATCAATCCAACTGCCCTTCCTGAATGCTCAAAGTCATTTCCAGAGCAATCCAAACATCCAAGATCAGGACTATTATATGTTTCTGGTGGTCGTTCATCTTCAGTATCCATATAAATATTATGAAGCCCCACATAAGCACCAGCACTACTTCCTAGCATGTAAATATTGTTTGTATCAATACCGTATACTTCAGCATTTTCTTTAAGGAATCTAATGGCTGACCTACCATCCTGAACTCCTCTGTAAACAGCTCTGGTTGAACTTTCGGCACTAAACACATTCATTCCTAATCGATAGTCAATACTTACTGTTACATAACCTCTATGAGCCATGGAATCACAAAAGGCAACCATGTCTTCAGCAGATTTGGTTCCGGAGACAAATGCCCCTGAATGAGTACAAACCAGCGCAGGTTTGTATTCAAGCGTGTCTCCTGCGGGAATATAAATATCCATTAACAGGTCTTGTGGAGTGGTGTTATTTTCGTTGAAATATGGGAAAGAAAGGGCAGGCGCATTTCCATAAACTACATCATAACTTATCTCTATTTCATTAAATATTGGAGATGAGTATCTATGGTTATATGGTATTTGTGAAAACCCAGAAATTGTTAAGGATAATAGAACGAATAAAATTGATAGCTGCCTCATTTCATTTGCATTTGTGATTAACAAAAATAGCTCTAATTATTTTTGTTTCTAAACTGGTATCAAGCAATATTTATGGAGACAAGTTTGCATTATTTATCATTTAGATGTAAATAAAAAAAATCAAAAACCTTTTACTTTTTCCCTCGAACCGGTAGGCTTTTACTTTTTCTTGACACAAAAAGTAAACAAACCTGCCTGACAGTCAGGAATGTCAAGGCATATTTTAATCTTCATCCTTCATTTTCACAAAATCTAAGACGAAAGAGTGATTTCCTCAATCCTTCGGAACTTCTCTTTCTTTCTATCCCGATAGCTATCGGGATTGTTTCTATTCAGGAATTGATAAAAATAGGCCGATCCAAAAGCATAAATAGCGTCTAAATTTTTAACAAACATAATTATCAAATAATTACCCAAGAAGGTTGGATGATCTACAATTGGTTTTAATTGGGTTATTTTGTAACAAAAAAAAGTCCCCGCAGAGAGTCTCTTTGGGGAGGAGATTTTAGTTTAAGCCAAAATCCTATATGTTGAGAAAATTATTACTAATTCCGAACTCTACTATTTTGCTGCTGCTACTAGTGTGTAAGATGATTGAGTAACTATTGCAGTTGGGATATCATCAATATACTCCTCTTCTTCAATACTAAACTCTTGAGAAATGGAATCTGAATACTCTACTAAACTTGCATTATCTTCAATATTTGAAGGAATATCATCAATATAATTTTCTTCTGAAAGTGAAAATTCAACAGCAAGTGCTTTTTCCAATGAAACTTGGTTTACTACTTCTTCTACATTAAAAGGAATGTCATCAATGTAGCTCTCCTGATCAAACTCAAAACCTGTTGCAAAAATATTTAGTGAAAGTAGTAGTGAAGCGAAGAAGAGGGCGGTAGTTTTAGTATAAGTTTTCATCGTATTTTATTTTTTGTTGATTAATTATGAAGCAAAAGTATACCCAATAATGGCTCACGTAAACATAAAATAGGTGAAGTGGAGAGTATTTTCGGTGAATGGAGAAAACTGTCGGTGAAACCTATTTTAGCCTTAAAATATATCCATGAATTACATATTATTCTATAAATGGAATGCTGGAGGATTGGAGAGATGCAATGAAACAATATATGAATTGGTGAATGAGTCAATACCCCCAATGTCATTCCTGTAAGGGTTACAATTCCAATTGAGAAACCTAAGTAAACAAATGTTACGAACAGAATAAACTCAGAAAACGGTAAATGAATGAAAGATAAGAGGAGGTCCTTCCGTTCGCATCATTAAGTTCAAATGACTGTCTTTTGCAAAAGCATGTAATCTCGTTACATTATTATGAGTCTAAAATGAACTATAATATTTTTTAATGATGAATATCAAATGTTCAATATTGGATATTTAAAAAAACATAGAAGTAGTATTAAATATAATTTAAGAAATAAATTGTCATATTACTATATGTGCCAATTTTTCGAGGTAATTAAAATTAGGAAGACAGATAAGGTGATATAAGCCAGGATAATAGTTTGCTTGATCCACAATAGGTCTTGTTTGGGTGATTTCTTTTCAAAAAAAAGTCCCCGCAGAGAGTCTCTTTGGGGAGGAGATACTATTTTGATCTAGTACCCTATATGTTGAGAAAATTATTACTTATTCTGAACTCTACTATTTTGCTGCTGCTACTAGTCTGTAAGATGATTGAATAACTATTGCAGTTGGGATATCATCGATATACTCTTCTTCTTCAAAACTAAATTCTTGAGAAATGGTATCTGAATACTTTACTAAACTTGTATGATTTTCAATATTTGAAGGAATATCATCAATATATTCTTCTTCTAAAAGATAAAATTCAACAGCAAGTGCTTTTTCCAATGAAACTTGGTTTACAACTTCTTCTACATTAAAAGGAATGTCATCAATGTAGCTCTCCTGATCAAACTCAAAACCTGTTGCAAAAATATTTAGTGAGAGTAGAAATGCTGAGAAGAAGAGGGCGGTAGTTTTAGTAGAAGTTTTCATCGTATTTTATTTTTTGTTGATTAATTATGAAGCAAAAGTATGCCCAATATTGGCTCACGTAAATATAAAATAGGCGAAATGGCGAGTATTTTCGGTGAGAGGAGAAAAAAGTAGATATTTCCGGTAAACGTCGAAATATTTGTATAAAAAAAGCGCATTACCAATGGTAATACGCTTCTAATAATTCTTTTGAAATGACTACAATGCTGCAAAAGCTTTATCATAATCAGGTTCATCAACAATCTCTGGTACTTGCTCTGTGTAGATCACTTTACCTTCTTCATCAACAACCACAACGGCTCTTGACTCAAGTCCCGCAAGTGGACCATCAGCGATTTCAACACCGTAGTCTTTTCCAAACAGCCCTGTTCTGAAGTCACTCATATTATGAACATCTTCTAGTCCTTCAGCACCACAAAAACGTGCCTGAGCAAAAGGAAGATCTTTAGAGATACAAAGAACAACTGTATTATCAAGCTGTGATGCTTCCTGGTTAAACCTTCTTACTGATGCAGCACAAGTGCCGGTATCTAAACTTGGAAAAATGTTTAGGATTACTTTTTTTCCTTTATAATCTGCAAGGCTTCCTTCTGAAAGATCATTTTTAACAAGTGTAAAATATGGTGCCATTGTACCAACTTCCGGCAGGTTTCCTATTGTGTTTATTGTGTTTCCTTTTAATGTTATTTGTGCCATTTTCTTTTTTTTAAATTAATTTTTGATTTAATTTTCCACTTTTACTTTTCCAAAGTTTAAACTTTGGAAAAGTAAAAGTGAAATCGCTGACAAAAATAACTTAATTTAGAAGGCTTCTTAATAGTAATACCTTTGTTTTTGAATTTTTAACACTTGTGTAAATTAGCAGAATAACAATTCCAAATTATGAAATATCAAATCTCCAAATCGCTTATACTTCTTTTTCTTTCATTGGCCTTTTATTACTCATATGCATGCACTAATCTGCTGGTTACAAAAGGTGCATCAGCAGATAGTTCTACCTTTTTAGTATACCTAAATGATGGTGAATGGCTTTATCACTTGAGTCAAAGGCAAGCTCAAGAACACAATGTTAATGACTCCCTCACTTACACCAGCATGACGGGTGTTAAATTCAAAATCCATCAGATTCAACATACTAATGCAATAATTGGCTTCCAGATGAATGAGCATCAACTGGCCATTGGAGAAACAACTTTTTTGGGGAGAGAAGAATTATGGGATAAAGGTCTTCCACTTAAATATTGGGAGCTTATGGAATTGGCACTATTAAGGGCAAAAACAGCCAGGGAGGCCATTCAGGTTATAACATCTCTTGTTGAACAATATGGATATGGTAGTGAAGGTGAATCATTTTCCATAGCTGATCCAAATGAAGCATGGATTCTTGAAATGATAGGAACAGGTGGTAAAGGTGGTGCTGTTTGGGTTGCTATGAAGGTGCCTGACGGTAAGATTGCCGCACATGCGAATCATTCACGAATTGGCACATTTCCAATTAACGACCCTGATAATTGCCTGTATTCAGAAAATGTTTTTTCGGTGGCCATGCAAAAAGGTTATTATGACCCTCAGGCAGGGTTGCCATTTGAGTTTAATAGTGTTTATGATCCACCAAGTTCACAACATATCCGTTACTCAGAATCAAGAGTTTGGAGTATTTATAATAGAGCGGCCCCTTCATTGGGTCTGTCACTAGATTTCAACAGGAGTGTTGAAGGTTCAAACAGATACCCACTATTTATTAAACCAGATTCGAAACTTTCCATAACCGATGTGTTTTCACTTGTTAGAGATCATTATGAAAATACAGTTATTGATATGACTAAAGGAATTACAGCTGGTCCATTTGGTAACCCAAATAGAGTAAGACCACTTGATTGGGAAGTAGATTCAGTTAAGTATTCTTTTGAAAGACCCATATCTACTTATAACACTGCTTTTTCATATGTTGCTCAGCTCAGGAATTATCTGCCAAATGAAATTGGTGGCATAGTATGGTTTGGAGTAGATGATACATACACCACTTGCTACTTCCCAATATACTGCTGTGCTACAGAGATTTCCAAGCCTTTTAAAACAGGAGACATAAACCATTACTCCAGAGAATCAGCATGGTGGGCATTTAACCTTGCTGCCAATTATGCAAATATCCGTTATAAAGATATTGTTATAGATATTATAAACGAACAGCAATCACTGGAAAGCTTGTTCATCTTACAACAGGACTCAATAGAATCAATAGCATTGAGTTTGGAAACTAATGACAGGATTGATTTTTTAACACAATATTCTTCGTCCATGGGAGAACTTGTTCATAGCACATGGGTTGCTCTTGGTGATAGGCTTATCACAAAGTATAACGATGGTTATATTAAGGATGATAATAATAGGATAAAATCTGTAGGTTACCCTGAACATTGGTTGAACAGCATTTCAAAACAAGAGGCTGGAAAACATATTATTAATAATTCAAAAAACACGAAACGTTCAAGCGATAGTAGTGAATTATAATTTTAAAATTAACCACAATGTAAGCAGGGTAATATGAAAAGTGTGTAGAAGTACTTAGGTTGTACAACCTAGTGCAACCCTCTATGGAATTCCATGCTATCTCAAAACTAACAACATATGGCTTAACCAAAAGCTACAATAATGAAGCGCATTATTATTAATGTTTTACAAGTTTCGATTTTGATTGTCAGAAAGAAATAAAACGAACCTTAACACAATTTAAAATTAACCACAATGTAAGCAGGGTAATACGAAAAGTGTTTAGAAGTACTTAGGTTGTACAACCCAGTGCAACCCTCTATGGAATTCCATGCTACATCAAAACTAACAACATATGGCTTAACCAAAAGCTACACTAATGAAGCGCCTCATCATTAATACTTTACAGGATTCCGTTGCCTTGTCAGAAAG
>CALCGQ010000028.1 GCA_937901015.1 uncultured Bacteroidota bacterium
TTGGTCTTTGGTCTTTGGCTATTGGCTTTTGGCTTTTGGCTTAATTTGTCTTATTATCGTGGTTAAAAGTCATTTCTCCAATTTAAAATTTAAAATTCACTCCTTTGGTCTTTGGTCTTTGGTCATTGGTCATTAGTCTTTGGTCTTTGGTCTTTGGTCTTTGGTCTTTGGTCTTTGGCTATTGGCTTTTGGCTTTTGGCTTAATTTGTCTTATTCTCGTGGTTAAAAGTCATTTCTCCAATTTAAAATTTAAAATTCATAACTCACTCCTTTGGTCATTGCTATCTAGATTATCAATCAGACAATTAAATAATCTGATAATAGAACCACTAAACCATCGTATTATTTATTTTTATGATTATATTGTAGCCGTTACAATGATTATATAATAATCAAAAGTAATGTAAATATTTTAATTGTCAAGCATTTCGTCAAAAAAAATTATAGTAAGTGAGTAATCGTACAATCATACATATGGATCTTGACACTTTTTTTGTGTCCGTTGAACGTTTAATGAATTCAACACTTGAGGGCAAACCTATTATAATAGGTGGCATGTCGGATCGTGGAGTTGTATCGAGCTGTAGTTACGAGGCACGACAGTTTGGAGTACATTCTGCCATGCCAATGCGTATGGCCAAGCAGCTATGTGGTGATGCCATATTTATCCGTGGCGACATGGAAGAATACAGCAAACAATCGAAACTGGTTACTGATATAATATCCGAAAGCGCACCTGTATATGAAAAGGCATCCATAGATGAACATTATATCGACATCACAGGAATGGATCGATTCTTTGGTAGCCTTACATGGAGCAAAGAATTACGTGAACGTATCATAAAAAATACAGGGCTACCAATTTCATTTGGTCTGTCACCCAACAAAACAGTTTCTAAAATTGCTACCGGAGAATCCAAACCAAATGGAGAACTATACATACCACAGGAAAATGTAAAACCATTTCTTTTTCCTCTTTCCATTAGAAAAATACCAATGATAGGTAAGCAAAGTTACCGTCTTCTACGATCGATGGGGGTTTCTACAATACGAACTCTTAGCATGATACCTCCTGAAATGATAGTGCAGGTAATGGGCAAAAATGGCATTGTTGCATGGAAAAAAGCCAATGGTATCGATAATACACCTGTGGTTCAGTATTCTGAACGCAAATCCATTAGCACCGAACGGACCTTCGACAAAGACACAACCGATATTATCAGGCTACGAAATCTATTAGTATCAATGGTGGAGAAAATAGCCTTCGATCTACGTAAAAAACAAAAGCTTACAGGGTGTATAACTGTAAAAATACGATATTCCAATTTCGACACACATACCCTTCAGAAGCACCTTCCCTATACTTCATTCGACCATATCCTCATTCAAACAGCCACCGAATTATTCGATCGATTATATACAAGACGAATGCTAATCAGGCTAATAGGAGTAAGATTCAGTAGCCTTGTGGGAGGAAGTCAGCAACTCGATCTTTTTGAAGACAGGCCTGAAATGATCGATCTCTATCAGGCAATGGATAGTATCAGACTAAGGTATGGAAAGAAAGCGGTACTGAGGGCTGTTGGGGTTAAGAATAAAGAAGAGAAGGAGAAGGTTTAGGAGGGGCATGGTTGTCATTGTTGTCGTGGTTGTCGGGTTGTCGGGTTTAGGGTTTGGGGTTTGGGGTTTGGGGTTTAGAGTTTAGAGTTTTAATTCTAATTAAACACAATACATATGAAAAGTTATAAAGATCTTGAGATCTATCAGTTATCGCTTGAACTGGCATTAAAAATACGTGAATTAACATTAAAACTGGAATCGCATGACAGATACGAAGTTGGTAGTCAGATTAGAAGATCAAGCCAAAGAGTTAAAGATACCATCGTTGAGGGCTATGGTCGAAAAAGATATAAAGCAGATTTTATCAAGTTTTTGGTTTATAGCTATGCATCTCATTTGGAAGCAAAATCACAAGATGAATTCCTTTACAAAGCCTTAAATGACGAAACATGGTTAACCACATACAATGAACTTGATCATCTTGGCATCAAGATATATAACTTCATCAACTACGTTGAAGCAAACTGGAAAACATAAAAACTTGACAACAATGATAACCACGATAACCATGATAACTTGATAACCTGACAACCTTTGCACCTCAACAATCACTCATATTTCAGCCTCCGATATGGAACATACTCCATTGATGCTCTTGTTAAAGAAGCTGTAGTTAGGGGAATTGAATCTATGGCTCTTACAGATATCAATAACTCATCCGGGATGATCGACTTCGTTAGTTCGTGTAAGGAAAATAATATCAAACCAATTGGCGGAATGGAATTTAGGGATGGCGACAAACTTCTGTTCACAGGAATAGCAATTAACAATGAAGGTTTTAGAGAACTAAATGAATACATGAGTGCAATTAACCTGAAAGAAAGAAAATATCACATTAAAGCACCTGCATTTAACAACGTCTATGTTATTTATCCATTTCCTTCATCAATAAATTATAAACTAAAAGACAATGAATTTATAGGCATCAGGCCTTCGCAAATACACAAACTAATATCGTTAAAAAATGATATCCTAAGCAAAATGGTAATTCAGCAACCTGTTACCTACAAGGATAATAACACATGGTATCTTCATAAAAACCTGCGATCAATTGACCACAACATATTACTAAGTCACCTGACTCCAGATATGCATGCAGGTAAGGATGAGTACTTTCTTCAACAAGATACCATATTCAATATATTTAGTCAGTATCCACAGATAGTGAAAAACACCATAAGCATTATAGATGAATGTAATATAGATTTCGACTACAACTCGCACAAAAACAAAAAAACATTCACAGGAAGCAGATATGATGACAGGATTCTTCTTAAAAAGCTAACCAATGATGGTATGAAATATCGTTATGGTAACAATAAGAATGCTCAAAAAAGGATAAATGGAGAGCTGGAGATTATCGACAAACTTGGTTTTTCGTCATATTTTCTAATCACATGGGATATTATCAGGTACTCACTATCGCGAGGGTTCTACCATGTTGGCCGTGGAAGTGGCGCAAATAGTGTTGTGGCATATTGCTTAAAGATTACAGATGTTGATCCCATTGAACTCAATCTATACTTTGAGCGTTTTATAAACCCCAAGCGTACATCACCACCTGACTTTGATATTGATTATTCATGGAAAGACAGAGAGGAAGTACAGGACTATATTTTCAAACGTTACGGAAGAAAGCACACAGCATTTCTAGGCACATCAGTAACATTCAAAGGTAAATCCATTTACCGTGAACTAGGCAAGGTACACGGACTCCCAAAATCGGAAATCGATGCACTCACAAAAAATCCTGCTTTTGAAGTAAATAGAAATCAGATAACAAAACACATTCATCAGATTGCCAAATTGATGGTAGATTTCCCCAATCAGCGTAGCATACATGCAGGAGGAATACTCATTTCTGAAGAACCAATTACATGTTATACTGCCCTCGACCTTCCCCCCAAGGGATTTCCCACAACTCAATGGGATATGTATGTTGCTGAGAATATTGGTTTTGAAAAACTCGATATACTTAGTCAGCGTGGCATCGGACATATCAAAGATGCTGCTGAGCTTGTTAGGCAAAACCAAAGCATTAACATCGATGTGCATCAGGTTGAGAGGTTCAAAAAAGACCCAAAGGTAAAAGCACAACTCAGGAGAGCTGAAACAAATGGCTGCTTTTATATTGAGAGCCCGGCCACACGTGGTCTTCTAAAAAAGTTAAAATGCGATAACTACCTGACTCTGGTGGCAGCGAGCTCCATTATTCGTCCCGGAGTAGCTAAGTCGGGTATGATGCGTGAGTATATCCACAGGTTCCATAACCCCGATAAATTTGAGTACATCCATCCAGTTATGAAGGAGCAACTTGAAGAAACATATGGTGTAATGGTATATCAAGAAGATGTGCTAAAGGTATGCCACCATTTTGCAGGACTTGACCTTGCAGATGCAGATGTATTACGTCGAGCCATGAGTGGGAAACACCGAGGGAAAGGTGAGTTTAAAAGAATTGTAGATAAGTTTTTTAGCAACTGTAAGGAAAGAGGTTATCCCGATGAAACAACGAAAGAAGTATGGCGTCAGATTGAAAGTTTCGCCGGTTACTCATTCTCCAAGGCCCATTCAGCATCATATGCCGTTGAAAGTTTCCAGAGCCTGTATCTCAAGGCCCATTATCCCTTAGAATTTCAGGTGGCTGTAATTAATAACTTTGGAGGATTCTATCATACATGGGTTTACTTCAATGAAGCCAGAAGGCAGGGAGGAATACTCCACCTACCTTGCGTTAACAATAGTGATATTAACACAAACATCAGCGGTAAAGATATTTATGTTGGGTTCACCCATGTTGCGAAGCTAGAATCAAAAACAAGTGGTGCTATTATTGATGAACGTAATGAAAACGGGTTGTTCTTAAGTCTGGAAGATTTCATTCAAAGAGTCGCTCTTGGTATTGAGCAGCTACTTTTACTTGTGCGAATTAATGCATTCAGGTTTACCGGAAAGCACAAATCACAACTTCTTTGGGAGGCCCACCTACTCCAAAAAACAAACAAGCAAATTCCAAAATCAAGTCGGTTGTTCAATAGTGCAAGTAAAAAGTTTGAACTGCCAATACTCGTTCATAATTCACTTGAAGATGCGTATGATGAGATTGAACTACTCGGATTCCCTGTTAGCACAACCAACTTCAATATACTAAAAACAGAGTTTAGAGGTGATATATTAGCATGTGATCTTGATAACAATATTGGTAAGAAAGTAAGGATGGTTGGACTACTTGTGACTATCAAATACGTAAGGACAGTAAAAAAGGAGATGATGCATTTTGGAACTTTTTTGGATGTGAAAGGTGAGTTCTTCGACACCACTCACTTCCCCGACTCACTAAGAAACTATCCATTCCGTGGTCACGGTATATATCTCATGTTGGGCAAGGTAGTAACAGAGTTCGGATATGCTAGCATTGAAGTAGAGAAGCTAGCAAAACTACCATTACATAGCGATCCTAGGGAAACATAAACTCTCGTTATCAATTGTTATTAGTAATTAGGATAACTAATGCTCTAGTCCTCGTTCCGTGCATAAGGCAGGCAGGTGTAACGAGGATGATTTTATATCTCATTTGCAATGAAACAAAGCAAATTACATTATCATACTATCATTTGATATGGTATTACAAATACCATAGAAGATTCATCCGCGTCAAAGACGCGGACGAGGATCTAACTTCAAAATGCGGACGTCTCAACATTTTTCATACTTTTGCATCATTACCAATAGGGGTGCCTCAAATACAAGGGCTGAGATTATACCCTCTGAACCTGATCCGGATAATGCCGGTGTAGGAAAAGAGTAGTACAACTCACAGGCTTTCTTCTATTGATTTTAGAAATTAATAATAATTTAAAATCAAAAGAATTATGCGTAAGATTTATTATTTATTTATGTTAATGACAATGATTCCATTTGTCATGAATGCTCAATATTCCTTGAGCGGAAAAATAACCAGTAGCGATAACAATGAACCATTACCTGGTGCACACATTGTTATAAATAACAGTAATATATCAACAGTATCTGATAATAATGGTGTGTATCAGATTAACAGCCTTGAAGCTGGAAAATATCAGCTGCAGATTTCATATATTGGGATGAAAACGGAAACAATAAGTATTGATATTAGAGAAAATACAACTAAAAACATTTCCCTTACCCTATCAGCAGTTTTTGGTGAAGAAGTGATAATATCCGCTATCCGCGCGACTGATGAATCACCTACTACCTATACCATAATGGATCAAGAGGAAATAGAAAGGCGTAATACTGGAAAAGACCTTCCATACATACTAAGAAATACACCTTCAGTGGTTGTATCCTCCGATGCAGGAGCTGGTGTTGGTTATACCGGAATGAGGATTAGGGGTACAGACCTAACAGGCATTAATGTAACACTAAATGGTGTTCCCGTTAATGACGGTGAATCTCATAGTGTATATTTTGTAAACCTTCCTGATTTAGCATCTTCAATAAATGATGTTCAAATTCAACGTGGAGTAGGTACATCTACTTTGGGTGCTGCATCATTTGGGGCAAGTATCAACATTGTTACCGGAGAAAGTAATGTGGATCCATATGCTGAGTTAAGTAGCTCATTTGGGTCATTTAACACCGTGAAGAACACCATTATGTTTGGCTCTGGTTTACTTAATGATCATTGGAATTTCAATGGTCGTTTATCGATGATAAATTCGGATGGTTATGTTGATCGTGCTTCATCAAAACTAAGATCTGCATATTTCTCCACAGGATACACTAGCGACAAAAATATCTTCAAAGCTCTAGCTATACTTGGCAGCGAAAAAACTTATCAGTCATGGTATGGTATTCCAAAAGATAGTCTTGAAACAAACCGTACATACAATCCATCAGGAGCAATGTACGATGCAAATGGAAACTTAACTGGATATTATGATAATCAGACAGATAATTATAATCAGGATTATTATCAGCTTCATTATGCCCATAAGTTTAACAATAGGTTAAACATTGCGTCCACTGCATTTCTTACTTTAGGTAAAGGATATTACGAGAGTTATAAGAATGATAGAGACTATGAAGATTATGGTATAAAAGATACTATTATTGGTAATGATACTATTACAAGTACAAATCTTATCCAACAAAAATGGCTCGACAATAAGTATTATGGATTGAACCTTTCTCTGAATTATACCACTGATCGACTTAAGTTAAACTTTGGTGGTGCATGGAGTAATTATGATGGTGATCATTATGGTAAAATTATTTGGGCACAGGTAATACCTCAAGATCAGCTAAATAACAACTGGTACTTCAATAATGGTAAGAAAACTGATATTAATATTTTCGCAAAAGCAAATTATAAAGTTACTGATAAACTAAGTCTATATGGTGATATCCAATACAGAGTTATTGATTATAGTATTGATGGTATTCATGATGATCTTCGTGACTTAACTCAAAATCAAACGTTTAACTTTATTAATCCCAAAGGTGGAATTTTCTACTCATTAAATGAAGCACAAAACTTATATTTTTCTGTGGGGGTAGCCAATCGCGAGCCTAACAGGTCAGTATACAGAGATGCTGATACATCTCAAACAATAACACCAGAAAGACTTATTGATTATGAACTTGGTTATAGCTATCAGGCTAATAAATTCAAAGTTGAGGCAAACCTTTTCTATATGGATTACAAGGACCAGTTTGTAATGACAGGCAAAATAAACAATGTGGGAACAGCAATTATGACAAATGTCCCAAAAAGTTTCCGTGCTGGTATTGAGCTTGTTGCAGGGGCAAACATTGCCAAAATTATTGATTGGAATATAAATGCAACTCTTAGTCAGAACAAGATTCATGATTTCGTTTCATATGTGGATAATTGGGATACTTGGGGACAGGAAAAGGAAGAAATGGGAACCACCGATATTTCATTCTCACCGAATGCAATTTTCAACAGTGACTTTAGTGTTTCACCTATTAAGAACCTAAGACTTGGCTTAAATTCAAGCTATGTTAGCCGGCAGTACATTGATAACACATCAAACAAACAAAGAAGTCTTGACCCATACTTTGTTAATAATATTAACATCTACTACACTTTGCATACCAGCTTAATCAAGCAAATCGACTTTATGCTAAGTTTAAACAATATATTTAATGAGAAATATGAAACCAATGCTTGGGTATATCGTTATTATTCGTCTAATACAGAATATGAGATGAATGGGTACTTCCCACAGGCCGAATTCAACTTTTCCTTTGGTATAAATTTGAAATTTTAATGCCCCAGAGTTAATAAATCAACTGCAGATATTCAATCAAACCCGACGAATACTCGTCGGGTTTTTGCGTTTATTCATTTAGGTTGCTTTTTTTTTGTATCGATACTATCTTTATACTTGATTTCATTGATATAAATATGAACCTATAATATTAACGTGAAATAATCATATGAAACGATTAACTGTTCTCATAGTATTATTAATCTGCATTGTTTCCTTGTGGGGACAATCTATAATTATTGAAGGGAAGCAAGTAATTGTTGCAAAATCCAGTAATCCGGAATTATCATGCACACCCGTTAAGATTACAAAATCTATGAAGATAACAGAGGTTGAAGGAAATTGCAAAGGGTTTTGGATTCAGAAAGGTAGTATTACGGTTCATAAGTTTACAAATTTGACCGATCCCATCGGCACAGTTTTAAAACCAGGTATTTACTATGTATATCCATATGTGAAAAAAGGTGAGAAACTAGCAGATGTGAAGGTAACAATAGAAACTGCAGTTAAAGCTACTTAAACATAAATCAAAGTGAATTAATTTTTGGGACTAAGGCCTCCGCAGTGGGGGCCTTTTTTTTTAATGAAGATTAATTTATACATTAACTAACCCTATTTCAGGCAAACTTGAAATACTGTTGAAAATAAACGCAATTCTTTAGACTTCCCTGTGTTTGGAGAAAGGTGCGTATGCTGAAGCAGAAAGGATATCATATGTGAGCTAAATTCTTAGCATCCGGATTGCAAAT
>CALCGQ010000029.1 GCA_937901015.1 uncultured Bacteroidota bacterium
TCTGCAACAAGAGCTCTAAAAGGTTCCATGCTAATATTAATGGACGCATCCATAATCATTAACATACCACCTCCTATAAACATCGGTGCGATGAAGTCTGCCAAATGAGGTGCGTTTGGCATAAGGACTAATGCTATACTTGTAAGTACTGCACCTACAAGAAAATAAGGACGCCTACGTCCAAGTCTATTCCATGTTTTATCGCTAAAATATCCAACAATTGGTTGAATAAGCATGCCAGTTATTGGAGCTACCAACCAGAACCAACTTAAGTGATGAACATCTGCTCCAAAAGTTAAGAGTATGCTAGATGCATTTGCATTTTGCAATGCAAAGCCAAATTGAATACCCAAAAATCCAAAACTCATGTTCCAGATTTGCCAAAAACTTAATCGTGGTTTTTTCTCCATTTTCTGAGGTTTTTTGAGGCATCTAAATTACTATATAAATTAATAATATTTGAAAAATACTTGGTCTGCAGGATTATAACTTTATTTTTGCAATTGAAACGATAAAGGAATAAGAACTATAACGTTTGCGAGGAATTAGAAGTGCATGACTTATATTTAATTATTTATGATTAAGGTCAATAAACAGATAATATTAACTCTTGTTTTTGTGTTATTAGGAGGTTTTTTGATTGCCCAGAAGACTGATACCATAGTTCATATTAATGGTAATGTGTTGCTAGGTGAAATAAAGACACTCGATAATGGTATCATTACTTTTAAGATGGATGGTATGGGAACCATTAAGTTTCAGCTCGACAAAGTGAATACTTTTAGTTCCAAAAAGCATTTTCAAGTTGTTATGCGTCACGGTATACAATACTATGGTTCATTTGATACTTCAGGTGTTAAGAGACGTGTAATGTTAAACCTTCTTAACGGAAAAAAACGTTTGAGAGTTGAGAACATTGTGGAGATGTACCCAATAAAGAAGAATTTCTGGCTAAGGACCAGTGGAGTCTTTAGTTTGGGTTTTAATTATTCAAAAGGTAGTAATATTGCCAACTTAACAACATCTGGTACTGTAAATTACAGAAATCGAAAATCGTATTCTCAAATTAACTGGAGTGATAATACTACACTTCAAAATGATACCATAAATTCAAATAAAAGCGATGCAACATTTTATATTCAACGATTATTGAAAAAGAAATGGTATCTAGGATTTAATATTGAAGGAAGTTCCAATAGTGAATTAGGTTATGACCTAAGGATACTAAGTGGGCTTTCTATAATTAATTATCTGGTGCAGAATTACCATAATAGGCTGTATTTTTCTGCAGGAGCAAGTGCAAACAGAGAATGGATCAAAGCTGAAGATACTACATCAGATAACATTGAGGGCCTATTAGGGTTTAACTATCATTATTTTAAGTATACTGATCCTGAAATAAATATTACTACTTATGTAAACACATACCCTAACATGACCACCAGTGGAAGATGGAGGATTAATTACTATCTTGATGCTAGAGTTGAGGTGATAAATGATTTTCATGTGGGTTTGAATTTCTATTATAACTTTGATAGTAAGCCTGTATCAACGGATGCATCTGATTCTGATTATGGTGTGAACACAACATTAAGCTATTCATTTCATTAATATACATTATAAAATTTTGAAATATACATTCAAGAAAGATGAAAGATTGTGTAGTAAATTGCTGATAAATAAGCTTTTTACTGAAGGTGAATCATTTCTTGTATATCCTTTTAAAGTAGTATGTTTGAATATTCCTAGAACAGGAAGTATAGCTGCCCAGATCCTGATTTCTGTTTCGAAAAGGAACTTTAAGTCGGCGCCACATAGGAACAAGATAAAAAGACATATCAGAGAAGCTTATAGGAAAAACAAACATATTATTTGGGATGATTATAAAGATAAACCCAACGACCAATTATTGGCAGGCTTTGTCTACATTGGTAAAAGTATTGCCACTAGTAAAGAGGTTGATCAAAAATTAATTCTAATTTTGCAGCGCTTAATTGAAATGGATGTCAAAAATACTAGGTAGTTTTTTTATTTTTTTAATAAGGATATACCAATATACATTGTCACCATTCATTGGACGATCATGCAGGTATACTCCTACGTGTTCACATTACAGTGTTGAAGCCATAAAAAAGCATGGACCTATTAAAGGAGGAAGACTTTCTGTTAAAAGGATTGCATCGTGCAACCCATGGGGAGGAAGTGGCTATGACCCTGTTCCATAAAAATATATAATATGATAAAGAAAATTCAAATAACCATAATATTAGTAATTACCTTAGCTCTAACCACTTTTGGACAAAGTCAAAATAATTTCGAATTGTCTAAAAACTTAGAGATTTATGGGGATATACTACGACAATTAAACCTTAATTATGCGGATGATATTAATCCTGGAGAATTAAATACCACAGCCATTGACGCTTTGCTTGAAAAGCTCGACCCTTATACAGTTTATGTTCCTGAATCCAGACGTGAGGATTTTGAACTTATGACAAAAGGGGAATATGGTGGAATAGGTTCATTAATTCAAAAGCAAGGTGATTTTGTGATTATATCTGAACCATATGAAGGATTTCCTGCACAGGTATCCGGATTAAGAGCTGGAGATAAGATTCTTGCAATTGATGGTGAATCAGCTAAGGGAAAATCCAGTTCGGATATTAGCGAAAAGCTAAAGGGTACGCCTGGTACCACTTTAACACTGACTGTGGAAAGTTTTGGTGATTCTGTTTCTAAAGATTATGAGATTATACGACAAAAAATAAAATTTCCCAATATCCCATATTATGGTATGCTTAATGATAATATTGGATATATAAACCTACTGCAGTTTAATCCCAATTGTGCCAATGAGGTTAAGAATGCGTTTAATGAGCTTTCTTCTGAGAATACACTCAAAGGATTGGTGTTTGACCTTCGTGGAAATGGGGGAGGATTATTAAATGAAGCAGTAGATATTGTTAACATATTCGTGCCAAAGAATAAAACAATTGTAACTACTAAAGGAAAAAATAAAGGGAATACGCAGGTTCACCGCACAAGAAATAATAGTATTGATACAAAGATACCTCTTGTTATACTTGTGAATGGAAACAGTGCATCTGCATCAGAAATTGTTGCCGGATCAATACAGGACATGGATAGGGGAGTGATTATTGGTGAAAAGACTTTTGGAAAAGGGTTAGTTCAAAACATTCTGGAGCTTCCATATAATTCAAAAATGAAACTAACCGTTGCCAAGTATTATATTCCAAGTGGAAGATGTATTCAAGCCATTGATTATTTTAATGAGATTAAAGCTGATAGCTTGAATAGTATACCTGATTCATTGCTAAACGTGTTCAAAACTATAGGTGGTCGAAAAGTTTATGATAAGGGAGGTATTGAGCCTGATGTAAAGGTTGCTTCAAGAACATTTAGTCAAATAAGTGGTGACCTTTATGCTCAGAATTATCTATTTAATTTTACAAATCAATTTGTTCTCGAAAATGATTCAATTGCCCCTGCAAGGGAATTCAAAATATCAGATTCTGTTTATAATAAGTTTAAGGTTTATGTAGAAGATCAGGATTTTGACTATAAAACGGAAACAGAATTACTACTGGAAAGATTAAGTAAAAGTGCTGATAGAGAGGATTACAAAGATGCATTGGGTGAGTTGTTAACCAAATTATCGGAAGAAATTGTAATTGAGAAAAAGAAAGATCTTGATAAGAATCGTTCTGAAATAGAAGAGATGCTAATAATGGAAATAGTTACTCGTTATTATTATCAAAAGGGCAAACTTGAAGCTTCATTGGTTAATGACACCGATATTGATGAAGCCATTAAAATATTGGAAGATAATGGTTTGTATACATCAATACTGGATGGTACTTATTAATAAACTTAAGATTTGTTGGAATAGTTAATTAATGAATTCAAGCACAAACATACATTCTCTGTCATATGCCATAACACTTATGTTATTGGCAGCAAGTATTCCATTGTCGAAATTTACGATGAGTATCACGGAGTTTATGTTGCTCGGATTATGGTTATGGTCGGGGTTTTCATTTAGTGTTAGTTACAGATTCTTTAAGCTCGGAGGAATAGGTACAGGAACTGTTCACCTGCTAGGTTATATAATATCATTGGCTTATAATAACCTGATAGATAAGTTCAAAGAATTTTTTAGAAATAAACCTGCCATGGTTTTTTCTTTTATTTATATCGTACATGTATTAGGGGTACTATATACATCTGATATGAATTATGCCCTAAAAGACCTTAGGGTAAAACTTCCAATGATACTTCTTCCTCTAGTTATTGCTACCATGGAAAAAATTAGTGCTAAGAATCTTAGATACTTATTGGTTATTTATTCTTTAGCAGTTTTTGTTAATACTGGCATTAGTACTTTTGTCTTTCTGACAAATAGCTATGTTGACATAAGAAGTATATCACCATTTATTTCTCCAATTCGTTTAGGTTTAAATGTAAGTTTTGCTTTTTTTATAATGATTTATTTCATTTTTCATGATAGTAAATTCAGGCTATGGCAAACAACATCTTTTGTGGTGATGGCTTTGTGGTTTGTGACATTTTTATTCCTTCTTGAATCAGTTACTAGTATTGTAATAATAATAATAGTAGGTGTAGGTTATCTGTTTATGAGACTCTACCAAACAATGTACATGTGGCAGAAAGTGACACTATTTATTACTGCAATAGTGATTCCTTCGTTGTTTTTCTGGCATGTAAGGAATATTGTTGTGGAAGTAACTACTGCTCCGGATATTGAGTTTAGTGAGCTTGATAAATACACACCATATGGTAATACATACTTTCATGACACTCTAGATCTTCAAATTGAAGATGGACGATATGTGGGTTTGTATTTGTGTTACGAAGAAATGAAGGAAGAGTGGAACACAAGAAGCTCAATAAACTATCATGGTAAAACCGAGGAAGGTCAACTGATCAATACCACCTTAATAAGATACTTAACATCAAAAGACTTACGAAAGGACAAGGATGGGGTAGTTGCCTTATCTGATGACGATATTAGAATGATTGAAAAAGGCTTGGCCAATTACAATTATGTGAATAAGCCAGGATTGAGAACGCGAATCCTGAAAATAATTAAAGGCTATGAGGTTTTCAAAACAACAGGCAACCCCAGTGGAAGCTCAGTTATGCAGAGAATAGAATACCTTAGGGCGTCCTTCAATATTATTAACGAAAACCTAATATTTGGGGTAGGTACAGGTGATCTTGAAGTTGCATTTAATAATGAGTTTAATGAAATGAATTCAGTGCTGGAAGACAGATATAGATATCATGCTCACAATCAATTTCTAGGGGTATTCATCGCCTTTGGGGTAATTGGGTTTATTGTGTTTATTGTTGGCCTTTTTTATCCAGCAATAGCTTTAAAAGGTTTTCAGGATTACTTTTTTAGTTCTTTCTTCCTTATTATGATGATATCAATGTTTTCAGATGATACGCTAGAAACTCAGGCTGGTGTTACTCTGTTCGCATTTTTTTATTCCTTACTATTATTTGGTAGAAAGATAGGTGATAATATGCCTGCCAGACTAAGCTCTTAGTCTGATAATTTTAATTGCTTTTTTATTGGTATGTATTGTAGTTAAATATTTTTAATTTAGCTGTAAATATAATTATGAAACATAAGGAAATTATCATAAGATATGAGGAGTATGAGGATGTTGAAAGCCTGTTAGTTGAAGACTCTAAATTGATAGATGAGGCCAATGAAGCTGTAAAGGGTTCATATGCACCATATTCAGAATTTCATGTTGGTGCGGCGTTAAAACTTGATAACGGTATGGTTATTAGAGGCAGTAATCAGGAGAATTCTGCTTATCCATCAGGGTTGTGTGCCGAACGTGTTGCTTTGTTTCATGCAAAATCCACATACCCAGACGCTTCTGTTATTGCCATTGCAGTAACTTGTAGAACGGAGCACTTTGTAAATTTGGACCCAGTAGCACCTTGTGGTTCCTGCAGACAGGTTATCGCTGAAACTGAGAAAAGACAGAGCGACAGAATTAGGATAATAATGACTGGTGATGGAGCTGTTACAAAAATAGTTGATGGCATTGACAACTTACTTCCCATGAAATTTCAGGAAGAAAAACTAAAAAAAATCAATAGGTAGATTCCATATATCTACAAACTCATGTAAACTTTTAATTATGAAAAATATAATTTCAATTCTAGTGATATTTATCCTTATGGCGGGATTTAAAAATGATAAACCTGCATACAGGATTTTTGATGCTAATGGAGATAAAGCCAAGTATTCTAAATTGCTAAAAGAAGCATCAGAAGCGGATGTGGTATTTTTTGGGGAATTACATAACAATCCCATCTGCCACTGGTTACAGTATGAGCTTACAGTTGATTTATATGAGGAACGTGAAGGGAAAATAATTCTTGGTGCTGAAATGTTTGAAACCGACAATCAATTAATTATGAATGAGTATTTGGAAGGTCATATAAGTGGTAAGAGTTATAAGAAAGAAGCTCGTCTTTGGCCTAATTATACTACTGACTATGCACCTTTGGTAGAATTTGCCAAGGATAGTAGTTTACCATTTATCGCCACTAATATTCCAAGAAGATATGCTTCATTAGTTTATAGAAAAGGTTTTGACGGGCTTGAGGAACTAAGTCCAGAAGCATTAAAATATATTGCTCCTTTGCCAATTGAATATGATTCTACTTTAAACTGTTATGCTAGTATGTTGGAAGGAATGGAAGGAATGGGAGGCCATGTAACACAAACATTACCCATGGCTCAGGCAGTAAAAGATGCTACAATGGCATATAGTATTGCAGGGTATGCCGCCGATGGTAGTTTATTTATTCACTATAATGGATCTTACCACTCCGATAATTTTGAATCTATTCTTTGGTATTTGAATAAATATAAGCCAGGTTTGAAAATTGTAACCATCGCTTCTGTGGAACAGGAAAGTATCTCTGATTTGGATGATGAATACAAGAATAAAGCAAACTTCATTCTTGCCATTCCTGAAGATATGACCAAAACTCACTAATCAATAATGAGTTTTATACAGTAAAAAAAATGATTCGTTAACTAATGTAATTAGCGACTTACTTCTACCATCTCGTATCCTTCAACGATGTCACCAACTTTGATGTCATTGAAGTTCTCAATATTAAGACCACATTCATATCCAGTTGATACTTCTTTAACATCATCCTTGAATCTCTTAAGTGAGCCAAGCAGTCCTGTGTAAACAACAATACCATCTCTAATAACGCGAATCTTAGTATTTCGGTGTACTTTACCATCAAGAACATAACACCCAGCAATGGTACCAACCTTTGTAATTTTGAAAGTCTCACGAACTTCAATGTTACAAACAATTTTCTCCTTTGTTTTAGGAGCAAGCATACCTTTAATGGCAGTTTCAAGTTCTTCAGTTGCCTGATATATAATTGAATATAGTCGAATGTCAATTTGTTCTTTCTCAGCACGTTTACGAGCTTGAACAGATGGTCTAACCTGGAATCCTACAATAATTGCATCAGAGGCTGAAGCAAGCATTACATCGGATTCAGAAATAGCACCAACAGCTTTATGGATAACATTAACCTGTACTTCAGTAGTAGATAGTTTAATCAATGAATCGGTTAGAGCTTCAATTGATCCATCAACATCACCTTTAACGATTATGTTAATTTCCTTAAAGTCACCAATTGCAATCCTTCTACCAATCTCATCAAGAGTAACATGTTTCTGAGTTCGTAGACTTTGCTCACGAATCAACTGTTGGCGTTTTGATGCCAATGATTTAGCTTCTTTTTCATCCTTCATCACATTGAATACATCACCTGCCTGAGGTGCTGCAATTAATCCCAGTATTAATACTGGTTGAGAAGGTCCAACAGATTCAATGGGTTCATTTCGCTCATTGAACATAGCCTTAACTTTACCAAAAACGGGTCCTGCAAGGATAATATCTCCCTTTTTCAATGTTCCGTCTTGTACAAGAATAGTAGTTACATAACCACGCCCCTTGTCAAGAGAAGCCTCTATTACAGTACCTTTTGCTCCTTTTTCAGCATTAGCTTTTAACTCTAGAAGTTCTGATTCAAGCAATACTTTTTCAAGAAGTTCTGGGATACCCATACCGGTAATAGCTGAGATTTCTTGTGATTGGAATTTGCCACCCCAATCTTCCACAAGAATATTCATTCCTGCAAGCTGTTCTTTTACTTTTTCAGCATTGGCACCAGCCTTATCCATTTTGTTAATTGCAAATACAATTGGAACACCAGCAGCCTGAGCATGGTTAATCGCTTCTTTTGTCTGAGGCATAACGCTATCATCAGCAGCAACAACAATAATTGCAACATCGGTAACTTTTGCACCCCTAGCACGCATCGCTGTAAAAGCTTCGTGACCAGGTGTGTCAAGGAACGTTATTCGTTTTCCCGTCTCAGTTTTAACTTCATATGCACCAATGTGCTGTGTAATACCACCAGCTTCTCCTGAAACAACATTTGCATTACGGATATAGTCAAGTAGCTTAGTTTTACCATGGTCGACGTGACCCATAACAGTAACAATGGGAGCTCTATCAATCAAGTTAGCCTCATCATCTTCGTCCTCAACTACCTCTAGGCTTTTATCCTCATCTACACTTACAAATGAAGTTTGATGCCCAAATTCTTCAGCAACTAGTACAATTGTTTCTGCATCAAGTCTCTGGTTAATTGAGACAAATAATCCGAGTTGCATACAAGATGTAATAATCTCAGTTACACTTACATTCATCATAGTTGCCAACTCATTGGCTGTAACGAATTCGGTAACTTTAATGATCTTGTTTTCATCTTCCTGCTTCTGCTGTTCTTCCTGAATAGTTTGTGATACTGTATCACGTTTTCTTCTTCTATGTTTCGCAGCTTTTGACTTACCCGATGGAGCTAGTCTTGCAAGAGTATCTTTTATCTTCTTTTGGATTTCCTCTTCTGTAGGCTCTACCTTAACAATTCTACCCTTCGCGGCAGGCTTGTTTTTATGATGAGGTTTGTCAGATCTAGGTTGTTGTTTTTTAACTTCCTCGGTTGACAGAGGTTTAGATTTAATTCTTTTCCTCTTTTTCTTATTTTGTCCAACTTTATTGTCATCAGACGATGCAACAGGTTTCTTCTTCTTACTACGTTTTATTTCAGTTGGAAGAACAATCTTATCAAGAATTGTAGGTCCTGTTAATTTCTCAAATTTAGTTTTGATAAAATTATCACCCTTATTTTCCTCTTTCTTAGGCTCCTCTTTCTTGGTTTCTTCTTTTGGCTTCTCAGTTTCTTGAGCCTTTGGAGCAATAGGTTCAACAGCAGTTTCCTTAACTACTGGTTTTTCAACTATTTTTTCAACATTTTTGGTTTCTGCAGCAGGAGCTTCCTCCTTAGCAGTAATCTTTTTGTCCTTACGATGTTGTACTTTGTTCTCTTGCTCTTTGCGCTTTTCTTCCTTACTTTTTTTCTTCGGTCTTGTTTTTTGATTAAGAGTATCAAGATCGATCTTTCCCAGAACTTTTATTTCACTACTGTCTGCATCTGAACTTGGCTCTTCTTCAGTTACAACTTGTTCTTCTTCAGCGATAGTTTGTACCTCTTCAGAAATAATTGGTTTTTCTTCAGTAGTAACTGCTTCTTCTTCAACTGCTACTTCATCTACAGTTTCTTCTAAAATTACTTCAGATTCTGGTGTAGGAGTGGTTTCAATAACTTCTACGACCTCTTCTATTACTTCTTCAGCTTCCTTCTCAATAGGTTTTTCTGCAACAGGTTCGGTTATTTCTTCAGTAATAACTTCTGCTTTGATTTCTTCCTCAACTATAGGTTCCTCAACAACAGGTTCTTCAACTATCTCAACAATCTTGTCTGTTTCAACAACAGGTTCTTCAGTTTTAACAGGTTCTGGAATTGGTTCTGTTTTTGCAGCTACGGGAGGTTCTGGCTTAGTATTTGCTTCATAAGAAACCCCCATATTTTTAATCATCAGCTCTTCCTCTACAGGCATATTCGCTTCAGGACTAACCTCTTTAACTCCTGCATCTTCAAGACTAATTGATTCTTTACCAACATATTCAAGACCCTTTTGCTTCGAAATCTCCTTAACTTGTTTTTCATCCTGAAACTCTTGGGTAAGAAGCTCATACATTTCAGGGTCTAACTTTGTATTAGGCTTTCGCTCAATATCATAGCCCTTATTTGTAAGGAAACTAACAATTGAATCCAGACTAATGTTGAACTCTCTTGCAGCTTTGCTCAATCTTACCACCTTATTTGTTCCTGTCATACGATTATATTCGTTTATTCAAACGTAAAGCTCACGGCTACCGCGTAAAAATACTATTTTTATTCAAATTCTGATTTAAGGATTCTGAGTACTTCGATAATGGTTTCTTCCTCAAGGTCAGTCCTTGTAACTAATTCTTTTTTATCTAATTCCAGAACACTCTTAGCTGTATCACAACCAATGTTTTTAAGTTCATCAAGTATCCATTGATCAATCTCATCGCTGAATTCCATGATATCAACATCTTCAGATTCTGAATCACTGTCCCTATAAACATCTATTTCATAGCCGGTTAATTTACCGGCAAGCTTAATGTTAAAACCACCTTTACCAATAGCAAGTGAAACCTGATCAGGTTTCATAAATACTTCGGCTCTTTTAGTTTCTTCATCAATTTTAATGGAAGTTATTTTAGCTGGTGATAGCGCACGCTGTATATATAATGAATTATTAGTGGTGAAATTAATCACGTCAATATTTTCATTTTTTAATTCACGAACAATACCATGTATTCTGGATCCTTTCATCCCAACGCAAGCTCCAACAGGATCAATTCTATCATCATATGATTCAACAGCAATTTTAGCCCGCTCGCCAGGAACACGTACAATATTCTTGATTGTTATCAATCCATCATATACTTCAGGTACTTCTGCTTCAAAAAGTCTTTCTAGGAATGTATTTGAAGTTCTAGAAAGCACAATAACAGGAGTGTTATTCCTCATATCCACCTTAAGTACTACCGCTCTAATGGAATCTCCTTTTCTAAAATAATCTGATGATATCTGTTCTGATTTTGGAAGAATTAACTCAATCCCTTCATCATCAAGAATAAGAATTTCCTTTTTCCAAACCTGATAAACTTCACCTGTGATTATATCACCAACACTCTCCTTATATTTCTTGTATACATTATCTTTCTCATAATCAAGAATACGGGAAACAAGATTTTGTCTAATTGAAAGTACTTCACGACGACCAAAGTCACCTAGTTGGATTTGTTTTGAAAACTCTTCACCTACCTCAAAATCTGGTTCAATCTTGATTGCATCTGAAAAAGCTATCTGAAGGCTTTCATCCTCAACCTCTCCATCTTCAACAATTTCTCTATAATGCCATATTTCAAGATCCCCCTTGTCAATATTTACAATAATATCAAAATTACTTTCCTCGCCAAACTTTTTTGTAAGCATACTATGAAAAACATCTTCAAGGATGCGCATCATTGTTTCACGATCAATATTCTTAAATTCCTTAAACTCCGAAAAAGTTTCAACAAGATTCATGTTGTCCATCTCTACACGTTTTTTCAGTAATGGTTAAAAAGTTAAAATTCTTTTAGTCTCTTTGATTCTGTCAGTTGGAAAAGAAATCATATCACCATAAGAGACCTTTTTAATCTTCTTATTTTTATTCTTGATTTCTTCTAATAGTTCAACTCCGTCTTTATCAGCCTTTTTTAGTATTCCTCTGACTTTATTTCCTTCAATATCAATCACCTGAACAAGTTTATCAATATTGTTTATATATTGTCTTAATATGGCAAATGGTTGATCAGCTCCTGCTGATGCAACACTTAAGTCAAAGTCTTCTTTTTCTCTATCAAGGTTTCCCTCAATATGTCTGCTAAGTTCAACGCAATGTTTTATTGTAACACCTGTGTCGCCATCAATAAAAACCTTTATACTGTTATCAGTACTGATCTTCATGCCTACGACAAACCTATCGGTTCCCGACAAGCATTCCTGCGTTAATTTTTCTATATATTTTTTACTTATCATTTAAAAAAAGAGGGGACTATCGTCCCCTCAACCTTTCATCTTACCGTTGTCCGACAAGGATTCGAACCTTGACAGGCAGAATCAAAATCTGCAGTGCTGCCATTACACCATCGGACATTCGGGGCGCAAAGATAATCCAATTTTTTTTATTACAAACATTTGCATTAAAAATTATCTTATTTCAGTGTAATTTATTTCATCACAGTTCTGAAAATATTCATTTTCTAAAGGTTAAGTTCAAGTAAGTATTATAATAATTAATTTGGTATTAATTAATACTGGTTTGTTACCTTCAAGATAAGCTAAGGTAAACGATATGATTGGGTTTTAAAGGTGATTTGTAAATGTTACTTTCCCGGTAATTATTAAATAGTGTTAAAATCATTGAGTTCAGAAAATAATGTTTAACGAAATTGTATATTTTCGCAGTTAAAATCAATAGGGTAAACATAACTATTCATGGAAAATTTTAAAAAGTTAAATCTACTTACTGGCTGGATTGTTTTTGCGATTGCAACCATAGTTTATTTTTTAACATTAGAACCAACAGCAAGTTGGTGGGACTGTGGTGAGTATATCGCAACAGCATACAAGCTTCAGGTTGGTCACCCACCAGGGGCACCCTTATTCCAATTATTAGGCAGATTCTTTTCACTTTTCGCATTTGGTGACCTTGAGAATGTAGCCTTGATGATTAATATTATGTCTGCCTTATCAAGTAGTTTCACGATATTATTCTTATTCTGGACAATAACAATTCTTGCTAAGAAAATAATGGTTGGAAATTCTACCCAACCAACTTTAGGAGAAGGATATGCAGTTCTTGCTGCTGGTGTTGTTGGATCATTAGCCTATGCTTTTAGTGATTCATTTTGGTTTTCAGCTGTTGAAGGTGAGGTATATGCTATGTCTTCATTGTTTACGGCCATTGTTTTCTGGGCAATTCTTAAATGGGAAGAAGTTGCAGATCAAAGAAGCGGATTCCGTTGGTTGATTCTTATAGCCTATATTATGGGACTTTCTGTTGGGGTCCACCTGCTGAACTTGCTTGCTATTCCGGCCATTGTTTATGTTTATTATTATAAAAGATACACATATTCTCATAAAGGCTTTATTGCTGCTGGATTAATATCATTGGCAATTCTTGTTGTTATTATGTATTTGATTATTCCGGGTACAGTTGAACTTGCCGGTAAATTTGAATTGTTCTTTGTGAATACCCTAGGAATGCCATTTAATTCTGGAACAATAGTTTATTTCCTTTTCATTACTGGCGTTATTACATGGGCACTTTGGTTTACAAGAAAGAAGGGTAAGGTTGTATGGAATACCGTTGTGCTTTCATTATTGGTTATTCTAATTGGTTACTCATCATTCTTTATGTTAGTTATTAGAGCTAATGCAAATACTCCAATTAATGAAAATGATCCTAAGGATGCAGTAAGTTTACTATCATATCTCAATAGAGAACAATACGGAACATGGCCAATTTTTCACGGACAATATTACAATGCTCCAGTTGTAGATCATGCCGATGGAAACCCGGTTTACATGCAGGATGAGGAAAAAGGTATTTATGTTGTAAAAGATGATAGAAAAGGAACAGTGCCTGTATACGATGAAAGGTTTACAACCATATTCCCACGAATGTGGAGTAATACTAAACCTGCGCATATCACATTATACGAGCATTTCGGTGAAATTGAAGGAATACCAATAAGTGTATCCGATGGCCAAGGTGGTAATAAAGTCATTTACAAACCAACATTTGGTGAGAACTTAAAGTTTTTCTTCAGGTATCAGTTCAATCATATGTACATGAGATATTTCTTGTGGAATTTTGCTGGACGCCAGAATAATATAGAAAGTCAAGGTGAAGTTAACCATGGTAACTGGATTAGTGGAATAGGTTTCATAGATAATATGAGACTTGGTGACCAAAGTAATTTACCAACAAGTATGGCAAACCCAGCTAAAACCAAGTTCTATTTCTTACCTCTTATATTAGGGCTAATAGGATTTTTCTTTCAACTACAGAAAAGTAAAAAAGATAACTGGGTAGTGTCGCTCTTGTTTATTATGACAGGGCTAGCAATTATCGTATACCTTAATCAAACTCCATTACAACCACGTGAACGTGATTATGCATATGCTGGATCCTTTTACGCATTTGCTATATGGATAGGTCTTGGTGTACTTGGTTTATACAGTGCCCTTCAAAAAAGGATGGGTAACAAAGTTATGGCAGCAGGAATTGTGTTTGCTTCAACATTAGTATTAGTCCCTGGAATTATGGCTCAGCAAGGTTGGGATTCTCACAATAGGTCAGGAAAATATGCAGCAGCAGATTTTGCAAAGATGTATCTTGATTCTTGCGAACCTAATGCCATATTATTTACGAATGGTGATAATGATACCTTCCCATTATGGTATGTTCAGGAAGTTGAGAACTATCGAACGGATGTAAGAGTTGTGAATTATATGCTTTCATCTGGCGACTGGTATGTCAGTCAGATGGGGAGAAAGGTTTATGATTCTGATCGATTACCTTTAACAATAAGTCAGGAGTTTTACAAGAAAGAAGCTGGTTACATTCCTGTTTTTGAAAGAGTTGAACAAGCAGAACTAATGGAAGCGGTTACATTTATTGCTGATGATAATAAAGGGACCAAAGTACCATTACAAAACGGTCAGTGGATTGATTATATGCCTACCAAAAAGCTTACTTATAAGGTGGATAAAGATGCTGTTGTTAAATCAGGAACTGTATCAGCAGAGGATGCTGATAAAATTGTTGATGTAATTGAATGGCCAATCCGTCAAGGTGGATTATTTAGAAATGACCTTATGCTATTGGATTTAATTGCAACTAATAACTGGGAACGTCCTGTTTATTTCGCAAATCCAAATAGTCATGCAAAGGTACTTGGAGTTGATAAATATTGTCATTTGGAAGGCGTTGTGTACAGATTCAGACCAACTCCAGCAACAAACTTCATTAGTAAAATTGGTGGTGTTAATACCGATAGAACATATGAGATTCTTATGAATGAGAATGTTAGATGGGGAAGGCTTTATGCTGATGACGTTATTGTTGATAGAGAAAGTGATCGTAATAGTGGTATGGCAAAACAGAATTATGTTCGCCTTGCACAATCATTGCTAATGGAGCGTAAATATGACAGTGTTGTTAGGGTTCTTGATCGTGGAATTGAATTGTTCCCAAATAATAAATTCCCATTTGATTACTATATGATCTCCTGGGCTGACTTCTACTATCAGAGTAATGAGATTGAAAAGGGAAATAGTTTGGTTAAAACCATAGCTGCCAGATATGAAGAAGATCTCTCATATTATACATCGCTAAATGACAGGTTTGCATCTGAATATCAGGATGAGATTCAAGAGGCAATGGCTGTTATGCAAAGGTTGATTCAAGTTACAACTCAGTTTAAGCAGGATGATTTGTCCAAAGAACTTGAAGAATCATTTTATGAAAATATATCCAGCTTAAACTTGCAATAGTAAGTTTAACTCATAAAAAAAGCGTGGAAGAATCATTTCTTTCACGCTTTTTTTATGTAAAATCCAAAGATTATTGAATCATTTTCCTTGCTGCTTCAAATGCAGCATCAATGCCAGATGCATCTTTTCCACCAGCTGTTGCCAAGAATGGCTGGCCACCACCACCACCTTTAATATGACTTGCAATGCCTTTTATCATATTTCCGGCACTTAATCCTTTTGATGATACTAAAGCATCGGAGATGGAAATAACAAGGTTTACTTTGTCGCCACTCTGTGTAGCAATTATTGTAACAATATCATCACCACTGGCACGTAGTTTCTGAGCTAGGGTTTTAGCCTGATTAACGTCCAATTTTGTCTTTGTAGTTATTAATCTTACACCAGATATTACTTCAGCATCTTTTAACAATGAATCTGATATCTGAAGCGCTTGATCTTTATTAAACTTATCTAATTCTTTTTGAAGTTTGCTATGCTGCTCAATGATGTTTTTAACGGCTAATGTTGCATTTGGCTGATTTTTAAACATACCTTTTATTGATTCGATTGTCTCAATTTGTTGATAAACATAATTCTCTGCGACTTTTCCAGTTACAGCTTCAATACGTCTTACACCAGCAGCTATTCCACTTTCTGAAAGTATTTTAAAGAATCCTATTGATCCTGTGGCTTCAACATGAGTACCTCCGCAAAGTTCAACTGAAAACTCAGGGTTAAAAGAAACAACCCTAACACTATCACCATACTTTTCACCAAATAATGCCATAGCGCCCATATCCTGAGCTTCTAACATTGGAATATCTTGTTTTATATCTGCAATAATATTATCTCTTATGGCATCATTTACAAGGGTTTCAACTCCTTTTGTTTCATCTTTGGTCATGGCTCCAAAATGGGAGAAGTCAAAACGAAATCTTTCGTCGTTAACCATTGATCCTTTTTGTTCCACATGATTGCCAAGAACTTTCCTTAAAGCGGCATGCATCAAGTGAGTTGCGCTGTGATTTGCTGTAATTAATCTACGTTTATTCTTATCAACTTTAGCAATAAAAATGCTGTCAGGGAATTTTGGTTCAGTTTTAACTATATGAACGAACTGGTTGTTTTCCTTTTTAGTATCTATTACAATCAGTGTTTCCTTTTCGGATGTTAGAGTTCCTTTATCACCAACTTGTCCACCTGATTCTGCATAGAATGGAGTAATATCAAGTATTACCTCAAAGCTAGTCTTTTTGCTCGTTGCAATTCTTCTATATTTCTTAATTCTAGATTCTGACTCAAGGCTATCATAACCTACAAATACCGATTCTTCATTTGAATCAATAATACTAACCCAATCACTGGTATCAACAGATGCATCCTTCCTGGACCTTGCTTTTTGCTCCTCTAATCCTTTATTATATCCGAGCATGTCAACTGTCATGCCTTTTTCACGAGCAATTAGTTGAGTAAGGTCTATTGGAAACCCAAAAGTGTCGTACAATTCAAATGCAAACTCACCACCTATTTCTTTACTCGCTTTATTAGTCTCAGTATAATTATCGAACTTTTTAATACCATGAGCTAAGGTTCTTAGAAATGCAACTTCTTCTTCTTTAATAACCTGACCAATGAAACTTAGCTGTGATCTTAACTCTGGAAATGCATGTCCTAATTGTTCATCTAGTACGGGAAGTAATTTGTAGATAACAGGCTCATTAAAGCCTAAAAATGTAAATCCATATCTAACGGCTCTTCTAAGTATTCTTCGGATAACATAACCAGCACCAGTGTTTGATGGTAATTGACCATCAGCAATGGCAAATGAAACTGCTCTTAGATGATCGGCGATAACCCTCATTGCAATATCGTTATCATTATTCTTGCCGTATTTGATACCAGAAAGTTTTGCAATTTCTGAGATAATGGGAACAAATATATCAGTATCGTAATTTGACCTCACTCCTTGTAATACCATAGCGAGGCGTTCGAATCCCATACCGGTATCCACATGTTTAGCAGCCAATGGTTTAAGCTCCCCACTTGATAATCTGTTGAACTCAATAAAAACAAGGTTCCATATTTCAATTACTTCCGGGTGATCCATATTTACTAGCTCTCTACCGGAAGTTTTTTTCTTTTCCGATTCAGTTCTAATATCTATGTGAATTTCAGAACATGGACCACATGGACCCGTGTCGCCCATTTCCCAAAAGTTATCCTTTTTTGATCCAAGTAGAATTTTGTCTTCTGGAAGATATTTTTTCCAAATATTTTTAGCTTCAGTATCTAAACCTAGTCCATCTCCATCATCACCTTCAAAAACAGTTACGTAAAGATTGTCTTTGTTAATCCCATAAACTTCAGTGAATAGTTCCCAAGCCCAGCCTATTGCTTCCTCCTTGAAATAACCACCTTCACCGCCTGCAGGATTGCCGAACGACCAGTTTCCAAGCATTTCGAACATAGTATGATGATAAGTATCATGACCAACTTCTTCCAAATCATTATGTTTTCCGCTTACGCGTAAACATTTTTGAGTGTCAGCAACTCTAGGAACTACGATTGGGGCATTACCCAGAAAAAGATCCTTAAACTGATTCATACCAGCATTTGTAAACATAAGTGTTGGGTCATTCTTTACTACCATCGGAGCTGATGGTACAATTTTATGCTGTTTGCTGGCGAAAAAATCAAGAAATGCTTTTCGTATATCAATAGACTTCATAATCAAATAGTTAACACTTAGTTGTTGAAACATTTATTTTTTTGAGATTGCAAATTTAGCCTAAATAATTAATTTCGCATTTCATTAGGTATAATTATGGCCAAGACAAAGTATGTTTTTAATGATAAATCGCTTTCATATGAAGAAGCTAAGACTTCTTCATTGACTCGAATATTCAAAACATTACTTTTTTTAATTACGGCTCTTGCTTTTTCAATCGCTTTGATTGTAGGATCTTATACTTTCTTCGAGTCTCCAAAAGAGCGAATGCTTAAAAATGAAATTGCTCAGTATGATCTGCAATATAAGATTATGAATGATCGACTTGACAACCTTCAAGGGTTAGTGAATGAAATGGCAGATCGTGATGATAATATTTACAGAGTTATTTTTGAAGCTGAACCAATATCCAATGAAGAGCGTCTTGCCGGTTATGGTGGAGTTGATCGTTATGCAAAACTTGAAGGGTATAATAATTCAGAACTTCTAATTGAGACTGCAAAAAAGTTGGATAATTTGGCAAGTGAGCTTTATGTTCAATCTAAATCTTTTGATGAAGTTTATGATATGGCAAGAAATAAGGAGAAGATGCTTTCTTGTATTCCTGCTATTCAACCTGTAAATAATGTTGAGCTAAAGCGACTTTCTTCTTATTATGGATATAGAATTGATCCAATTTATAAAATCAAGAAATTCCATGCTGGAGTTGATTTTAGTGCACCACAAGGCACTCCAATATACTCAAGTGGAGCAGGGGTTGTAACTAAAACAAATCGATCCAGAAGAGGTTATGGAAACACAGTTACCATTGATCATGGATTCGGGTATAGCACATTCTATGCTCACATAAAGGATATTAAAGTTAAAAAAGGAGAAAAAGTTACGAGAGGCCAAATTATTGCAACAGTAGGTAATACTGGGAAATCAACCGCACCTCACTTACATTATGAGGTTAGAAAAAATAATAGAACTATAAATCCAATTTACTACTTCTTTAATGACCTTTCTGCTGGAGAATTTGAAACTCTTCTCACTTTATCGAAGCTCCCAAACCAATCTCTTGACTAGAGATACAATAACCACATAATGTCCAAAAAGGTTTATTATAAAATCGGTGATGTAAGTGATAAGTTTGATGTTAATGCCTCTTTATTAAGGTATTGGGAGAAGGAGTTTAGCTTTATTAATCCAAAAAAAAATAGTAAAGGTACCCGATATTATACACGAAAAGATATGGACAATATTGAAATTGTTCATCATTTGGTTAAGGAAAAAGGTTTAACAATTCAAGGTGCCAAGGAGTATCTTGAAAATAGAAAGAATGAAAATACAGTTGATAAGCTTGAAGTGATAGTAACCTTAAAAAGAACCAGAGAACTATTATCTGATATTAGAGATGTTCTTACCACAAGAACCACAATTGAATAATCAAATAAGTAAGCAAGGAAGATGAAAAAGACAATAATATTGTTATTTGTTATTACACAACTGGTTTTTGGCAATAATGCAATCTCACAGGAGACTAAGTCAATTCCTGAAATCCGTAAAGATAATTTAATTAAACTATTGAATTACAGGTATAAAGGTGGCTATTATACATTCGAAAAGTTATTTAATAAAACAGTAACATATCCACCTGCTGCAAAGAATAGTTGTGTGGTAGGGATCTCCATAGTTGCGTTAGTTGTTGACTGTAAAGGAGAAATAACAGACATTAAAATAAAAACCCCTCTTGGTTATGGAATTGATGGTGAGATTTCAAATTTTTTCCAACTAACTGTTGGTAATTGGAATGATTGCAATGACGATAAATATACAAAGTTTGAAATACCAATTCAGTTTATCCTTGAGGGTACTGAAACAAACATAACTGATGCATTATTGGTTATAAAGGACGAAAATCCAGGCTTTTTATGTAATAGTGATGAATATTACTTAAAAAGAATAGAAAAGTATATGGAAAAGGGAAAGTATAAAAAGGTTATTCCATATCTTGATGTAATGATTCGTCGCGATCCGTATAATTCACATTATTACGATCTTAAAAAGAAAGCCATAAACGGAGGAAAATAGTATTATCTTTCGTTCGAATAATAATATCCAGTAATGTTTATTATAATCACCTAATTATTAGTGCTTATGTTTGATTTTATTATGGCCATCGATCAGGAACTTTTGCTATTAGTAAATGGTTTGAACTCACCATCCATGGATGTAATAATGTTATATATTAGTTCTAAGTTAGGCTGGCTTCCATTGTATGTCTTATTACTATATGTGTTCTATATTGATTATAAGAAGACTATGTGGTTACCTCTAATAATTATAGCACTTACAATATTATTATCAGATCAGACTTCTGTACATCTATTTAAAAATGTTTTTGAAAGATTACGCCCCTGTCATGAAGAAGGTTTAGCTCAAAAATTACATCTAATAAAATATTGTGGAGGGCAGTACGGATTTGTTTCTTCCCATGCCTCAAATAGTGCATCTGTTGCTACCGTTATAATACTATTATTAAAGAGCAAACATCGTTGGGTATGGCCGGTAATGATTTTCTATACGCTAATAATTTCATACAGCAGAGTTTATTTAGGTGTGCACTATCCAACTGATGTAATAGGAGGCACACTCTTGGGTTTAATGATAGCAGGCATATGTTATCAGCTGTTTCTTTTGATTCAAAAGAGAATCTAATTATTTTTTAAGATATTTGCCCATCATTTAATTAAGGGAAAGTTTGAAAATTGCTGTAAATACACGCTTGTTGTTGAAGAATAAGCTAGAGGGAATTGGTTGGTTTACATATGAATCAATTAAGCGTATTGTCTTATTGCATCCCGAAGATGAATTCTATTTTATTTTTGACAGGCCATATAGCGATGAATTTATCTTTGCAGATAATGTCATTCCAATTGTAGTTGGGCCGCCTGCACGACATCCAATATTGTTTTATTTATGGTTTGAATTTTCAATACCAAGGGTATTAAAAAAAATTAAACCTGATATTTTTGTTTCTCCGGATGCATATTTATCGCTCTCGTCGGATGTTGATGATTTAATCGTAATTCATGATCTCAATTTTGAACATTTCCCCGAACACTTACCTTGGTTGGTTAGAAAGTACTATCGTTATTTTACGCCCAGGTTTGCAAAAAAAGCAAAACGAATTGCCACAGTTTCTCAATTTTCAAAGAATGATATTGTTGAGCAATATGGAATAAATAGCAATAAAATTGATGTACTATATAACGGATCAAATAATCTGTTTAAGCCAATTTCTAACTCTGATAAAAAGCGATCAAGAGATAAATATTCAGACGGTTATGAATATTTTGTGTTTGTAGGTGCCTTTAACCCACGTAAGAATCTTCAAAATATATTTAGTGCATTTGATAAATTTAAAAAGGAGAATGATAACGATATTAAGTTTGTCGTCGTGGGAGAGAAAATGTATTGGTCGGAGGAAATTAAAAATTCCTTTGATAAAATGATTCATAAAAAGGATGTTGTTTTCACGGGTCGCTTAGAGTCGGATGAATTAAGCAAAGTAGTAGGATCAGCAATTGCCTTAGTTTATGCTTCTTTCTTTGAAGGGTTTGGAATACCAATTATTGAGGCTTTTGCTGCAGAAGTACCAGTAATAACATCTAATGTTACTTCCATGCCTGAGATTGCAGGAGATGCTGCCTTGTTTGTTGACCCAAACAATATTGATGAAATATGTAATGCAATGTTAAATATTTCTTCAGATAAAGAATTAGCTGTAAATTTGATTGAAAAAGGACGTATTAGAAGAAAGGATTTCTCTTGGGAGAAGACTTCTGAGAATTTATGGCTATCGATTCAAAAAACAATAGATAAAAATCAAAACCAAAAAATATAAAGATGAATATTCTAATACTTGGAAGTGGAGGAAGAGAGCATGCAATAGCGTGGAAAGTTGAACAGAGCCCAAAGGTTAAAAATATTTTTGTTGCCCCTGGAAATGCAGGGACAAGAAATGTTGGAACGAATATTCCTGTGGATCTAGATGACTTCAATAGCATCAAAATGATCGTGGTAGAAAAGGATATCGACATGGTTATTGTTGGTCCAGAAGCACCATTAGTTGATGGTATCTATGATTTCTTTTTAAATGATAAGATATTAAAAGATATTGCCATAATAGGACCTTCAAAAGAAGGATCAAAATTAGAAGGAAGTAAGTCGTTTGCCAAAGATTTCATGGCTAAATATAATATCCCAACAGCAGCATATAACTCATTTAATAGTTCAAACCTAGAGGAAGGTTATAGTTTTATTGATAGCCTAGACGCTCCTTATGTTTTGAAAGCAGATGGACTTGCTGCAGGGAAAGGAGTATTAATAATAAACGATCCTGATGAAGCAAAACATGAGCTGAATTTGATGATATCTGAAAGGAAGTTTGGAGATGCATCGAGCAATGTTGTAATTGAAGAATTTCTTGATGGCATTGAATTATCTGTATTTGTGCTTACTGATGGCAGTAACTATGTTATACTTCCTGAAGCTAAGGATTACAAAAGAATCGGCGAAGCTGATACCGGGCTAAATACTGGCGGAATGGGCTCCATATCTCCAGTTCCATTTGTTAATAAAGAATTAATGAAAAAGATTGATGACCAAATAATTGCTCCTACAGTTGCTGGTTTAGCTAGCGAAGGAATTGATTATAAGGGCTTTATTTTCTTTGGATTGATAAATGTTGGTGGTGAACCAAAGGTAATTGAATATAATTGCCGAATGGGAGATCCAGAAGCAGAATCTGTAATTCCTAGAATTGTTACAGATCTTGTTGAATTGTTTGAGGCAACTGCAAATGGGACTTTATCAAAATCAACCATTGAATTTGATCCAAGATCAGCTGCAGCAATAATGTTGGTTTCTGGAGGTTATCCAGAAACCTACGAAAAAGGTAAGAAGATATCAGGATTGGATAATGTTAATAATTGTATTGTTTTCCATGCTGGAACTGCCATTGATATTGAAAATAATTCGGTGAAAACAAGTGGAGGTAGAGTAATAGCTGTGACCGCATTTGGTGATGATATGAAATCGGCACTTGAAATGTCCTATGCCAATGTTGACTTGATTAGCTTTGATGGTAAATATGCTCGTAAGGATATTGGATTTGACCTCTATGAATACGAATAGCAAATGATTAAATACTTCAATACCGGATATGTTTCCAGGTATGTATTGGTAATTATTATTGCCATAATAATTTGGATTCCTTCTCTTATTATTCCTGAAAACTATTCTGGTGTTACTAGTTATGCATATGGTATAATTCTAGAGCTTCTTGGCAACAGTACTTTAGCAATTACATTAATATCATTATTTCTTACCCTTTTTACTGCTTTACTTTTAAATCTATATGCTATCAATAGCGGGATAGTTGGAAAGGTTAGTACATTGGCCTTTGCTCTTTTTGTTATATTTTCAAGTACGCTAACTGGCGAATTCCACAATAACCCCGCGATATGGATAAATTTCATATTGGTTTTTGTGTGGATGAATTTGATGCAATTGCCATATAAACTTAACACAATACCGATTATTTTCAACGCATCGTTCCTTGTAGGGGTAGCATCTCTTTTCTATAGTCAATTAGTATTTCTTTTTATTCTGATATGGATGGCAATTTTTATTCACCGAATAGTCACTTGGCGGAATTTGGTTGTTACATTAATCGGAGTTACAATACCATACTTCTTTTTATTGACATGGTTCTATTTTACAGAGATGTTGCTTGAGGAATCATATGTGCTTTTTAACTCATTGAAATTCGATTTCTTCTTGCTTTACCCAACTGACCTATTGAATATTACTGTTTTAGCGATAGTTGTTCCACTTTTAATTATCACAGTATTGGGTGTAATAGGTAGACTAAATGAAAATAGTATCAATAGAAGAAGAAACTTATTAATTACTGTTGTTTACTTCTTCATTATCTTATTAATACTAATTGTATTTTCAAAATCACTGAATAATCTATTATTACTTGCCATACCATCGGTGCTTTTAATTAGTTATTGGGTTAGTAACCAGAAATATACAAAGTGGTATAATATTACTTTATCAGTGCTTTTGCTTATAATTATTGTAAATCAGTATCTACCATTGGTTTATTATTGGTTAGATATTTAATTGACGTTATCGAAATATGCTTAAGTGTAGCTTTACAGAGAATAAAATTGAAGCCGGTTGTGATGAAGCTGGTAGGGGATGTTTAGCCGGACCTGTTTTTGCAGCTGCTGTTATACTTCCTATCGGTTATGAAAATGAGCTTCTAAATGATTCCAAAGTACTAAATGAAAAAAGAAGGAATGAGCTCCGGATAGTTGTCGAAAGAGATGCAATAGCTTGGGGAGTGGCATCGTATTCGCCTGAAGAAATAGATAAGGTAAATATACTAAATGCATCATTCTACTCCATGCACAGAGCTATCGCTAAGCTAAGTATTCAGCCAGAATTATTATTAATTGATGGAAATAGATTTAAGCCTTTCGGAACTATACCATACCATTGCATTGTAAAGGGAGATGGTAAATATATGTCAATCGCTGCAGCATCCATACTTGCCAAGACTCATCGTGATGAGTATATGATGGAAGCTCATAGTAAGCATCCATTCTATTATTGGAATAAAAATAAAGGATATCCAACTTTACAACATAAACTCGCAATTCAGGAACATGGTATCAATGAATATCATAGGAAAACATTTAATTATCATCTACAGTTAAAAATGGATCTTTAATTACTGATAATCCAATAACAAGATTGATAAGATAGGATATACTAGGGAGTTTGTACAACACCTTTCATACTTAAGCCAATTCTTTTTCTATCAAGATCAACTTCAATAACTTTAACCATTACTTGCTGATTAATTCGTAGGTGATCAGATGGATTGCTAACATATTCATCTGCAATCTGGCTTTTATGAAGTAATGCTGAATCCTTTATTCCAAGGTTAATAAATGCGCCAAATGCTGTAATATTTGTTACGGTGCCTGCCACAACCATTCCTGGTGATAGGTTGTTAATTGTCTTGATACTACTATCAAATTTAAAAGTTTTGAACTTACTACGTGGATCTCTACCTGGTTTTTCAAGTTCATCAAGAATATCAACTATGGTAATATTACCTACACCCTCAGTTTTAAAAGAGTCAACATCAATAGACGATCTTAAGTTTCTATTGCCTATGAGTTCTTCTAGTTTAACTTTTTGTGCTTTAGCTATCTTTTTAACAACATGATAGTTTTCAGGGTGTACTGCTGTGGTATCAAGTATATTATCTCCGCCTTTAATTCTTAAGAATCCAGCTGACTGTTCAAAAGCTTTTTTTCCAAGGCCTGCAACATTCATTAATTCCTGACGATTTTTAAATTCACCGTTTAAATTGCGGTAATCAATGATTTGTGCTGCTAATTTGGGACCAATTCCAGATACATATGATAGGAGTTCTTTACTTGCAGTATTTAAGTTTACCCCAACTTTATTCACGCAAATTTCTACGGTTGATTGTAAACTTTGTTTAAGAAGTTTTTGGTTTACATCGTGTTGATATTGACCAACGCCAATGGACTTTGGATCAATTTTAACTAACTCTGCAAGTGGGTCAAGTAATCTTCTACCAATTGAAATAGCTCCTCTTACTGTAATATCATATTCAGGAAACTCCTCTCTTGCAGCAGCTGATGCTGAATATACTGATGCGCCATCTTCATTTACAGATATGGCAATAATATCACGATTGAATTTCATTCGTTCAATCAATAACTCAGTTTCACGTCCTGCAGTACCATTTCCGATAGCTATGGCTTCAATGTTGTGCGAATCAACAAGATTGTTGATTTTTTTCATTGCCATAGTAGTTTCTCTCTGGGGAGGGTGAGGGTAGATATTATCGTTATGGAGTAGTTTCCCGTTTTTGTCAAGGCAAACAACTTTACATCCAGTTCTAAATCCCGGATCAATTGCCAATACTCTTTTTTGTCCCAAAGGAGGGGCAAGGAGCAGTTGTCTTAGATTATCCCCAAATACTTCGATGGAACTTTCGTCGGCTTTCTCCTTAATTAATGAACGTATTTCTGTTTCCAATGAGGGGAAAATAAGTCTGTTGATTGAGTCAGAAATAGCAAGACCTTTTTGATCAGATGACTCATTTTGCAATTTAATCAACCCTGACTTAATTTGCTCAATTGCTGTTTCCTTATCAGGTTCAATTTTAATTTTCAGAAACCCATCTTTCTCACCTCTAAATAGGGCTAATATTCTGTGTGATGGGGCTTTCACAGCATTCTCCGACCAATCAAACCAACTTCTGTATTTATGTCCATCTTCGTCTTTTCCTTTTACAACTTTCGATGTAATGGATGCAAAACGATTAAATTGAGTTCTTAATTTCTGGCGGACCCATTGTCTTTCACTAATCCATTCAGCAATAATATCTCTTGCGCCAGCACAAGCATCTTCAATATTTGATACACCTTTTTTCTCGTTAATATACTTTTGAGCTGCAAAATCTATATTTTCAATATTCTCTGCCATAATCATCTTTGCCAGAGGTTCTAAACCTTTTTCCCGGGCGATGACTGCCCGAGTTTTTCGCTTCGGTTTAAATGGAAGGTAAATATCTTCAACTTCAGCCATTGTTTTGGCTTCGGTTATTTTGTTTCTTAAGTCTTCAGTTAGGAGATTTAATTCTTCCAAAGAATTAAGTATGGCTTTTTTTCGTTCCTCGAGTGCTAAATGTCGATCGTATAGTTTTTGAATTTCCAGCAGGTCAACATCGGTGAGTTCCCCTGTTCTTTCTTTACGATATCTGGCAATAAATGGAATAGTAGCTCCGCCATCCAATAATTCTATTGAGTTTTCAATTTGCCAATTGGCAACATTAAGTGATGAAGCAGTTTGATTTATAAAAGAATTCAAATCTAATAAGAGATTGTGATTAGTTGATTAATTAATAAGAGTTACCGTTCCTTTTTCTTTGATGTCAATGCTTGATTGGATAGCGCTCTCAAAGCTTGTAAATACTGCTGAATAGACATATGTTCCCTGTTGTGCAGGGGATCCTTCATAAGTACCGTCCCAGCCTTCATTGGGATCATCGGTTTCAAATATAATCTGACCCCAACGATTGAAAATCCTTAATTGATATTCAGCAATTGCGCTTATGTTTCCAACCACATTAAATGTTTGATTTTCTATAATTGCACTTGTTGGTTTTAGTGCATTTGGAAATGACAATGAAGCAAATCTAATTTCAACTGTATCTGAATTTGTACAACAATTGAAGTCTGTAATTGTAGCAGAATAAACCCCAGGTGAATTTACATCAAGATACCTGCTGCTGCTACCTCCAGGATTCCATGTGTATATGTCCATTCCCTCACCGGCATCTAATCTAATGGATGACCCTGGAAGAATGTATATAATATTAGAACCACTACCAATACTAATGGAAGGGAGAGGATTAATTAATACATCTTCAGTAAAAATATAATCAATACCATTATAAGATTCAGTAAGTTCAACAGTGTATGTTCCAGACTCACTAAATATTTGCTTTGGCTGCATTGGATCAGTTAAAATGCTTGACCCTGTTGGATCTTTAAAATCCCATGTGGGGATTAGATTTGCCGTATTTCTAATGATGAAATCAGTTGTGTCATTTAAACATTGATTTAAATAATAGAAATGCGGGATGTTTAGGTAATCGGTAATGAAGTCTGGTAACCCAGAGAGAGCTTCCCCTCCATTTAAACTTAGACCATTATTAGAAACCATATCCAATTCATTGTAATTACAATCTAATCCAGGTCTGTCAGGATTGTAAATTACGCCCAAGTTTGGTTTCCCATGAAGGTTACCTCTTTTAGATTTAGATACGTAGATCTTGCCATCTGGGCCAAGTTGTAATGCTTGCATTAAACTATCAGCTGGTGAAGAGTCAATAGTACTGAAGTAGAAGCTGTTGATTACTGCAGGATCTATGAAAGGCTGGTTTTTTGTTATATCAAACTGATACAAATAACATGTTTCACTTTCTTTTGGAGAAGTAGTTACATATAGCTGTTCGTTGTTTGGAGAAAACTCCAGACCCATGGGGTAATAAAATGAGTTAATATCACTAGATACTGGATTTGAGAGCATACCAGTCGATTTATCAAAATCAAGTAATTCGATAATACCATCATCGGGTAACGTAAGACCAATTTTTGAACCATCAGAACTTGCTTTCATGTAACCTCTCTGATTATTGCTATTATAATCTCCAGTATGAATGCTTCCAATATTACTCACAACCGGAGTTGCAGCCACACCTGACGTATCTACTAAATAAGTATAAAATGACTGTCCCTTAGTATTACCAAATCCATGAAATACAACCCAATAATCACTGCCATTTTCATGCTTGACAGCACATACTTTGTTTGAGTTTTCAGTAAATAGTAGATTGTTTTTACTTGTAACTGCACCCCAACCATTATCAGTAAAATCCACAACTGAGTAATTCACACCATCGCCATAATTTACAGGTGGTACAATATAAATATCTATTGTAAAAATAAAATATTGATTACCATTACCCGGATGGGGAATAATAATACTTGATTGACTTGCCCCTGAACTACCTGCCAAACCGTCACCATTATCCATTGTGAAAAATCCCTGATTCCATACTTTCAAACCATTGGTGTAAAATAGTAGTTTTCCATCGCTATCAGATATTGCCGAAACTCCATATGCAATATCAAAATCTGTTGAGGTTGGATTTGAGGTCGGTGGTGATTGAGTAAACTCAAGCATTGATTGTCTTCCAAAAATCCAATTGTCAGCTTGATGTGGAACAACATAGTTGCAATCATTATTCTGAGCAACAAGTGTTGTTGAGAACATTGTAATGATAATGAATAATGGCTTTAATAGTACTTCAAAGAATGGTTTTTTCATGCTGCTGATTGCTATTTAATCAATGATTTGGTCCGGATTAAATTAGTTGTTTATCACTCTGACATTATAGACGCCTTGCTTATGTATAACTCCTATAATATAAACTCCTTTAGGTAATTGACCAAGTGATATGCTTTGGTGAAACTGAGTATTATGACTTAAAACTTCTTTCTGGTGCCATATTAGTTGTCCGTGTGCATTTCTCAAAGTAATGTCCACTTCACCAACTAGTCCTTTAATTTCAAGATCCGTTATATCCTTTGTTGGATTTGGTGAAACTACAATGTAATTCTCAAGGTTGCTGTTTTCATCAACTCCAATATTACATTCATCAAAATCAAAAAAGACAGTAATTGTATCTTGTCCGGTACAACCAGTAACAGGGTTCTCGGTATATGCCCAATAGGTATCAAAAGCTATCCAGTTTCCATTTGTTGATGCTGATATGGATCTTGATGAAGCAGCTGTTGACCATAAATAATTCATAGTAGGTGGATTGATAGGATCACCAGCATCCAGTACAACTGAATCACGAACACAAACCTTAATAGTATCAGGTCCCCATATGGTTGCATCAACGGGTATTAAATCAACCACTGGTGTATGATTAACAACGATTGTAATTTCGTTTGTAACAATCTTGTATGTATCATCAACTTCAATTGTGTAGGTAGTTGTTTCCCAAGGACTAACCTTTGGGGATGCTTCGGTGGATGAGAAACCATTGTTATCAGTCCACAAATATGTGTAAGATCCACCACCACCCATGGCATTGGGGAATAATGTTACTTCTTCGCCCTGACAAATAATATTATCCAATGCCGATGAAGTTGGGAAAACGCTAAGAGCATCTCCTCCAATAATTACAAACATATTATCAGGAACACTTGAACATCCGTTTGCATCATTTATATTAAATGTAAACTCTGTACTCTCATTGAGAACAATTGTTTCAGGATGTAATGAAGTAGGATCTAATAATGAGTTAATGGGTGTCCATAAATAATCAAAATCACCTGAGCCGCCATTGGCAGAGTTTCCTGTGATTGTAGTTGATGTTCCAACTGTAATTGGTATATCACCTCCAGCATTTCCAATAGGCCTTGGTTTCACAATAACATCCACAGATGCTTGAACTGTATTTTGTCCATCAAACACTTCAACAATATAGGTGGTATTGACTTGTGGAAAATGTGATGGCTCTTTAATGCTAGATGTAAACCCTGCAGGGATGGATGTCCATGTATAGGTATTGTTTCCAGATCCACCTGAAGGTAGTGCATTTAAGTTAACGATTTCATCCTGACATATAACTGTTGGATTAGCTAAGGCAGTTACACCAAGAGCACCACCAGTTACAATAACTGTCATACTATCTGCACTTGCACAACCTGAGCTGTTATCTGTAACATTTAGTTTGAAAACCACGGTTGCTCCTAAAGGTTGAGTAGTTGGGTCAACAACAGTTGGGTTAACAAGTAGGTTTTGAGGTTCCCAATGCAAATTGAAATCTCCAGATCCACCTTGAACATTGCCGTCAAGCTGAGTATCCCATCCATTTGGAATTGTAATATCTTCTCCTGCATCAACTGCTGCCGCACTGTATACTGTAACGGTTTTGGTTTCCGATCTTGAGCATTGCATAAAGCCCGTATATGTTGTTAATGTAACCGAGTAGTCACCAACATCTCCATAAATATGAACCTGGTTAGGACCAGTAGCCTGCTGCCCGTCTCCAAACTCCCAGTTCCAAGTTGTAATTGAAGAAGTTGTAGGTTCCACTGTTGATGCGTCAAAGAAAAATGTTGTATCACCAAAACAAGCATTATTAAAATCAAATTCAGGTGTAGGTAATGAACTAATCGAAACAATGGTTTCAACAGGGTCACTTGCACTTCCGTTAACTGTTATTATAAGTTGATAAATACCAGAATTTTCAAGTCCTACATTTGTGATTACCGGGTTTTGCTGAGTTGATGAAAAACCAGCAGGACCACTCCAAAAATATGTAGCGTTGTTTATATTGTCGGCATATAATTCTAAATCATCATGTAAACAAAGAGGTCCATTATTTGAAACTGGTGGAGGTACAATGGTACAATCTGTTTCCCCAGATCCGGATGTTTTTTGAAAGGTAATATTACATGGCTGATTGGAATAGTTTGTTATAAGAAGTATATAATATTCACCCACTTGACCGTTGGGGATGTTACATGTTTCTGTAGGGCTTGGTGAATAACTACAATCGATAGTATTGTTAGCAGTAAGAGAAGAAGCACAGGGTGCAAATGGATCAGTAAATGGTCCGTAGCAAATAAAGTCAATGTCTTTTGATGGTTGTGTAGACATGAATATATTTATATTACCGGCTACAGCAATTTTCATATGGTACCAAGCGGGGTTAGGTTGGGTTCCTAAACATCCGTAATTAGGACCAGACTGGGCTGTTCCAGTGTTAACTCCAGCTGGAAATGTATATATATTTCCAGTACAGAATGGGTCTGATTCTTCACATAGTCCAGCTTGCCCAAGAACGTTTCCATACACTGCCACAATCAAAATTAATATTGACGCTAATTTTTTCATAGTAATTAAAATATAATTCTGGAGAATAATTATTTCTTGAAATATTTATCATGTTGAATCAACCACAATCTCATTTGCTCAGCATTCAACTTATTCATTTCAGTTTTTGATTGAAGTACAAATCCTTCGAATAGTTTTTCGATGTCTTCTGTTGATTTGTTTAATGTGTTATTAACCAAGAAGAAAAATTTGGTTTTGTCTGTATTCATACCAATACTTACAAGAGCATCGTCGGAATAAGACAATTCTAACAATCTAATTTTTTCAAATTTCGACTCAAGTTTGTTAGCATTAACAACATAATATGTATTCTTTGAATCTTCATAAATAAGTGAGCACAGTTTATCACTTGACTCCATACTCACAGACTTATCAATTAACTGATCTAAACTAATATTGCTTTCTGTACCAGCGTAATTACTATTCTGGGCAAGCATATTAGATCCTGTGAAAATGAGAATAGTTAAAAGCAAAATCAGTTGTTTGCCTTTAGATTGTATAACTGAAACCATGGTTTTGTTAATTTAATTGATAAATTAAATAGTGGTCGCTAAAATACATTATTTTGACTTAATGATATTTGTTTTTAGGAAGTTTATCCTGAAAGTAATGCACCAGGAAATGATGATAGGTATCATCTTAGCTGATAGTTGAGAAATCTGCTATGTGATATCAAGTTTGGAAAGTGCTGATTTGATATCTTGAATTTTGAAAGGTTTAGATAGAAAATCATTCATGCCAACATTATAACATTTTTCCTTATCCTCTTTAAGAGCATTAGCAGTAAGTGCAATAATATGTCCAGGTGTTTTTCTTTCATCATGTTCCCACTCCCGAATCTCTTTAGTTGCTGTAAATCCATCCATTACAGGCATTTGGATATCCATTAATACTAGGTCGTAAGAATTGTTTTTGTACATATCTACTCCAATCTGACCATTTTCGGCGACACTTACACTATGACCAAGTTGTTCAATTATCCTTGAAGCAATTTTCTGATTGATAAGATTATCCTCAACAACTAGCACTTTTAGAGATTTGTTGTTATGGTTGTCTGAAGTAGAAACTGAATTACTTACTTTTTTCTCCGGGGCATCAATAACTTTGTCAAATAATACATTAAACCAAAAAGTAGATCCAATATTTTTCTTGCTAATTACGCCGATTTCTCCTCCCATTAGTTCAACAAGGTTTTTTGAAATTGCTAACCCTAAACCAGTTCCTCCATATTCTCTTTGGGTTGTTTGGTCTACCTGACTAAAAACTTTAAAAAGTTTTCCTTTTTCATCATCTGATATGCCAATACCTGTATCAGTTACTTCAAATCTAACTTTATGCTTATTACTTTCCTCCTCCAGATACTTAATTTTAATTATTACGTCGCCCTTCTTGGTAAACTTTATTGCATTGCTTGCTAAGTTTATTAATATCTGTCGCAGTCGCATGGGATCTCCTTTAACAGCAACTGGGACAGTTTCATCAATTATTAATTCTAAACTATTGTTTTGGTCTTTTGCCTTAACTTCAATTAGTGAAATAATTTCATTCACTATGCTATGTAGATCAAAGTCAATATTTTCAAGCTTAATTTGACCTGCTTCTATTTTTGAAATATCTAGTATGTCATTTATTATGAGAAGAAGATTATTTCCTGAAACGGACATGATATTAACAAGATCAGATTGCTCCTGAGTTAGTTGAGTTTGTCTTAACAATTCAGAGACACCAATTATACCATTCATTGGTGTTCTAATCTCATGCGACATTGTTGCCAAAAAAAGTGATTTGAGTAAATCTTTCTTTTCAGCTTTTTCTTTAGCAATTTTCAATTCTTTGTTACTAACCTCGAGCAATTTCTTTTGCTTATATAGATCTAGGAATACGCGAACTTTCCCTTGAAGAACGGCTGGAACTATAGGCTTTGAAATAAAATCAACGGCACCTGTTTCAATTCCCTTTAGTACATATTGCTCTTCTTTATAAATTGCTGAAACAAATATTACCGGGAAATATGCGATAGTTGGGTCATTGTGTATCAACTCAACAGTTTCAAAACCATCCATATCTGGCATCTGAACATCGATAATACCGATGGCAAATTCATGTTTTAAAGTATGACTAAGTGCTGCATTGCCAGATAAAGCTCTGACAAATTCAACATCCAAACCTTTAAGCACTATCTCTAGTGCTACAAGATTTTCTACTTTATCATCAACTATTAATATTTTTGGTTTTGAAGACATAGACGCTATTTATAGAGCCAAACCCTTAACAAAGATAACAGTTTTTCGATTACAATTGGTTTTGCCATATAGTCATTTGCTCCAGCTTCTATGCATTTTTGTCTGTCTTCTTTCATAGCTTTAGCTGTGAGAGCAATAATTGGAACCTTTTGCTGAGACGGTAATTCTCTAATCTTCCTCATTGTTTCATATCCATCCATTTCAGGCATCATTATATCCATGAGTATCACATCAAATTCTGGATCTGCTTTTACTTTATCAAGTGCTACAAGACCATTTTCAGCGCGTGAAACAATCATGTTTTGTTCTGTAAGAATCTTTGTTAATGCAAAAACGTTTCTCATATCATCATCAACAACAAGCACTCGTTTTTCATTGAAAATATTGTCTCCATTATGAATCTTCTTAATTACTGCTTGCTGTTTTTGAGGCATTTCAGAAATTACACGATGCATAAACAGGGCGGTTTCGTCAAGTAAACGTTCTTCAGATTTTACACCTTTTATTATTATTGACTCTGCATATTTCTGAAGAGTTTCATTTTCTTTCTTCGTTAGGTCTTTTCCAGTATAAACAATGATTGGAGGTTTATTGTAGTTAGTTTTATTTAGTTTTTCAATTAGATCAAATCCACTCATGTCAGATAGTCCCAGATCAAGGATCATACAGTCATAATCATTGTCTTTAAGTAAGTCTAATGCTTCTTTGCCGGTAGAAGCGTCGGTAATATTTACTCCTTTTTCACCAATTAGTATTTTTATTGACCTTCTAAGGTTTTCATCATCTTCAATTAGTAGTAAGTTACCTGTTTCCTTATTTATGAAACTTTCGATCTTTCCAAACGCACTATCTAGAACACCTTTCTTGATGGGTTTTGTCAAATAACCAATTGCTCCCTTGGTTGAAGCAGCAATGGTTTCTTCGTCTCCTGACATAATATGTACGGGGATATGACGCGTGCTGGGGTTTTCCTTAAGTATGTCCAAAACTCTCCATCCATCAATTCCGGGAAGTTTAATATCTAGAATAATAGCACTTGGAATAAGTTGAGCAGCAAGTTTCAACCCATATTCTCCTGTTTGAGATGCTATTGATTTAAACCCTCTACTTTTACAATGCTTATACAGAATTTTTGCAAAATTAGGATCATCCTCAATAATTAATATTACTTGATCATCACCTTCTGTATCGCCATAATCATCCTTTATATAATCTGGGTGACCTTGGTCAGGAATTGTTTCAATAATTTGAGGTAAGCTATTATTTTGAACCGCTGTGCTTTCCTTAGGTGTAACATTAGCTGTTTCAGTTTTGATTTTAGTTTTTTTACTTTTCTTGGCAACACCGGTGGCATCAGTTGGTAGAAATACGGTAAATGTTGAACCCTCTCCAGCTTTACTATTAAGGGTTATTTTTCCACCCAAAAGTTTTGCAAGCTCACGTGAAATGGATAAACCGAGGCCTGTTCCGCCAAATTTTCGTGATATACTTACATCAGCTTGTTGGAATGCTTCAAATATCTCAGCTTGTTTATTCTCTTGTATGCCGATTCCAGTATCAGTTACAGAAACACAAACTGCTTTGTCACTTTTATCTTCAGTATTCTTATGGAAATGTAAAGTTATACTTCCCGATTCTGTGAATTTTAATGCATTTGACATGAAGTTCTTTAGAATCTGTTCAGTTTTTTGCTGATCGGTTGGGAAGGTCTCATTTAAACCTTCATCAATCTGAATCTTGAATTCTAGATTCTTTTGTGAAATTCCGTGTTTAAAGTAATCCCGTATATTATTGGAAATTTCTTCAATGCTAACATCTGTAATATTAACATCCATTTTGCCAGACTCGATTTTTGAAAGATCAAGAATGTCATTGATCATGGTCAATAAATCATTTCCGCTTTTATATATAATTTGAGCTGATTCAACCTGTTCTTCATTCAGGTTACCTTCTCTATTATCAGATAAACTACCTGAGAGAATTAGTAAGCTATTTAGAGGTGTACGAAGTTCATGCGACATATTAGCTAAAAACTCTGATTTGTACTTACTGGCAATCTCAAGTTCCTTGGCTTTCTGTTCTAAATTCTCACCAATGGTTTCCAGTTTCAGGTTTTTATTGGTGATGTCAATACGCTGTTGTTCAAGGAACTTAGTTTTTTCCTCAAGCTCTTCATTTGTAACCCTAAGCTCTTCTTGTTGTTGTTGTAGTTCTTCTTCTGATACCTTTAGAGCATTTGTTTGCTCTTCAAGCTCTTTGTTTGAGCTAACTAGTTCCTCTTGCTGTACTCGTAATTCCTCAGCCTGCGATTGAGTTTTAACCAACAGCACTTTCATCTCATTACGAGTTTTTATTGAGTTAAACCCAAGCGCAAGGTTTTCAGATATTTGTGCAATAAAGTCAAGTTTGTCAAGAGTAAATTCTTTTGTAGTTCCCAGTTCAATAATGGCAATTACTTCCTTTTGATAGATGAGTGGTGCAACAACAATTTCTCTAGGTTTAATTTCTCCAAGGCCGGATTTAATGCTAATATAATCCTCAGGAACATCTGTGAATACTAACAACTTTTGTTCCTTTGCACTTTGTCCAACTAATCCTTCACCAAGTTTAAAACTATTTAGGTTTGATTTTCTAATGTTATACGAATAGGAACTTGATAAAACAAACTCGCTATTTTCGCTAAAAAATAATGATGCTATTTGTACATCTAGAATTTCCGCTAAAGCTGCCAGAATAAGGTTACCAAGTTCAGTGATAGTCTTTTCACCTTGAAGTAATTCGTTAACCCTTACCAAAGATGATTGCATCCAACGATTTTTATCATTTGTTACTCTAAGTTCCAATAAACTTGAACGCATTTGTATCAAGGCATTTCCCAATACATCATTTTTGCTCAATGGAGTGAATTTTTTGTTGAGATTTCCCTCTCCAATATGTGTTGCAAAGGCTGCGCTGAGTTTCAATGAGTTTGTTAGTGTATGAAGAGCCTTGGTCATTTCTGCAAGTTCATCATGTGATTTTAATTTCTGAACTTTCAATTCATTTATATCACCAACTGATAGTTTGTTGAGTAGTTTAGTAGTCTTTTTTAATGGAGATGTTATGTTATTAGCAATAAACCAGATCAACAATGCCAATAAAATAATTCCCAATAATCCAACAATAATTGAAACACGGTAAGTATTTTGTGCTTTCATTAGGATTACATCAGTTGGTACAACAATCACTATATACCAATTATCTTTAGCCACTCCGGGTTTGAAAGGTGCAAATGAAACAAATAATCCTGATTCTCCTTCAATTTCTTCATTGTAAGAGAATGGCTCACCTGACTTTATTTTTTTATCCATATCAAAACCACAGTGTTCGCTTAATTCTATTTCAAGGATGGATTTATTAATAAATTCATTATCAGGATGTGCTATTATCTGACCGCTTGCCGAAATCATAGCGGCATAACTACCAGCAAAAGGAGTTATCTCTTCCATTAGATTTTGAAATCTATACATCTCAATATCTGCACCCGTTAATCCAATAAACTTTCCATTGTCAATCAATGGAATGGTGATACTTGACATTAGGGTCTGAACTGTTTGTTCATCTGTATAGGTTGAAAAATATGGGTCGGTAAGAGCTTCATGAGGATTAGCTTTAAGGTCATAATATATGCCTCCAAGGTTTAATTCACCGACTTCAAGTGTTTCAAAAGTATATAGAATTTGGTTGTTTTCACGGTAGTATGTAAGTCTGTCTCTACCATTGATTTCTTTAAAGTTCTTTTTAATTGCAGAAAGTTCCCAGCTAGTCCATAATGATAGAAATTGACTATTATTGATCAATATATCCTTCATAATATAATTATAGATATCGTATCTATTTTCCTCATCAATATCTTTATAACCACTAAAAGCGCTTGCCATCGATCTGCAAGTTGCAATGTCGTTGTCAAGAATAGCTTTAACTTCATTGGCATGTTGTTGTGCAGTTGCGTTTACAAATTTACGTGCATCTTCAATGGCATTTTTGTTGGTGTTGTCTACTATGTAACCGAGTATGGCAGTGAAGACAATTAATGTAGTTAGAAGAATGTAAGCCAATAGCTTGGTCCTGATTGAAATGTGAAATCGAAGTCGGGAAAAAATACTCATATTGCTGGTTTTTGGTTTATACTTTTCCTGTTTACAATATTAGTTACTTACAATGATATCATTGCTAAGTAATGTATACATGATATTGCATATTTTGTTTCTATAATGGAGTAGTTTTTATATACTGTTGATTTCATTGATTAAAAAGGTGTCTATTTCGTTGATAATATCTTGATTGTCATCATTAGTTGAGAAGACAGAATAATTATCAATATTAAATTTAACTACTATTTCTTCCACAAGTATTTCCCTAACCGTAATGATAATTACTTTCCCATCTTGTTTCATAGCTGATAACATGGAGTTGTACCATACTTTTCCTTTTAATTCAAAGGGGCCAATTTCATCAATCACAATAATTTTATTGTTCCTTGATGCTGATTTAAGAATCTGGTTGCCAAGTATTATAGCTGGATTGTTAAAGTAGAAGCTGCCAATTTTTTCATATCCGATTTGGGATATTGATGAGCAAAGGGTTATAGTTTCTTCGGACCCAATACCTTTCAGATTATATGTATTTCGTTCTCCATCAACAAATGATGCAGGTGCTATAAATCCAGTAATTGGAATATTTTTCTTAAGAAGCAGTTTTATTAGACTTTGAAGTTTGGTAGTCTTTCCTTCACCTTTGGATCCTGTAATTATAATAACCTTGTTATTAGTCATTTTGTTAGTGTTGGTGAAAGTTTTTATTGTGGTGATTGAATAATTGACTACTTGCTACAAACATAGTAAAGATTTTCGGTACTTTGCATATATGGAAATAAGGAATAATCTTCTCAGAGATTTGAAGAAATACTACTTGACTGAGCTCACTGAATATTATGATAAGAGGGAGGGGGAGACTTTGCTCACAATTCTTATTGATTATTATTTTAATGTAAGCCGAAATGAATTGATACTGAATCCTGGTATTCGTTTATCTGAGTCAGAGATATTAAAGCTTCATATGGCCGTAAAGGACTTGAAGCTAATGAGACCTGTACAGTATATAATTGGTGAAGTAGATTTCTCAGACCTGAAATTAAAAGTAAATTCATCTGTACTTATTCCACGTCAAGAAACGGAAGAGTTAGTAAACCTTATCATAAATAGTGAAAAAGAATCTGGACTAACCATAATTGATATTGGAACCGGGTCTGGTTGTATTTCCATAAGCCTTGCCAAAGGACTAAATAATCCAAATGTTTTTGCAACTGATATTTCCACAGAAGCTATTAGTATAGCGTCAGAAAATGCCATTTCATCAAATGTACATGTAAATTTTATTGAAGATGATATCCTAAATACTAAACTAAACGAGTCAGGCTTTGAAGGTTTATCAACCATTAATGTTATCGTTAGTAACCCTCCATATGTTACTGAGTTGGAAAAGATCAAAATGCATGCTAATGTGCTTGATTATGAGCCGTATACTGCTTTATTTGTGCCTGATGATAATCCATTGATTTTCTACAAATCTATATGTAAATTTGCCAGTACTAACTTATCATCCGGTGGTCGTATTTACTTTGAGATTAATGAATCACTTGCTGATGCGATGATTGGTTTATTGGAAGAATATGCCTATTGTGATATTCTTGTTCATAAAGATATTCATGGAAGAAATAGGATGGTAAGTGCTGTTAAGCTTTAGTAATAACTGAACTAATACTAAATTCCATGGCAAAATAAAGGGCAGCCCGATCAACGCCAGACTGCCCTCCACTTATTATTATTTTATTTACAAAAACATTTTAAGGTTACTCAATAAAGTCTCGTTGGGATTTGTAAAGGTTACCAGCATGTAAAGCCAGGTGTTTACTTTCGTTTATTATATTCATATATAACAAGCTATTCTTAGTACCAACTTTAGCATTTTTAATTCTCTTGATCTGCTTTTTGTTGCTTGCCTCAGTAAGTTCAACAAATTTTGATAGATCGTCGAGTATAGTATCCTGTACAGTATAATCACCACTTTCAATACTTCTGACAATATCTCCAATTAATTTTTCCAATGAAGTATTGAGAACTCTTAATTCATCAATTTGCTCTGGAATTAATGGTTTGTGATTATTATCAACATGTTCGAAGGCAGGACCGGTTATAAATGATATACTGTGTAGTATTTCTCTCATGAAATCCAGTACTTGCACAAAATAGTAGGCTTTCTCATCAGAGTCTTCCCTTAATTTATCTACAATTGTATTGATATTGTCTTTTAAATACTTAGTTTTAGCAGTTATGGACTCAAGTTCACGCTTGATCTTTTTTAGTTTTTTATTGTCTTCCGCATCTAGTCCATCAATAGTATCTGCATATGCAACACAAACCTTTTTCAAGTTTTTAGTAATAGTTGTTATTGACTTATCAGCGATATTGTCTTTAGAAATACTTTGAATATCCTGAGTCTCATCTGCAGCATCTTTCTCAGATTTCTTATGATAAATATGAGAACGATAAAGAATATAAATCACAATTCCAATCATTCCAAAGATACTATAAAGTCCTCCGAAGTGGAATAGATAAATCATTACAAATGCAGCAGTAAAAGCGCTCAGTGCTGTAAGGAACCAACCACCGATTACTGCAACAACTCCTGATATTCTGTAAACGGCGCTTTCACGTCCCCAAGCATTATCAGCTAATGATGTACCCATAGCTACCATAAATGTTACATATGTTGTAGAAAGTGGAAGCTTTAATGATGTTCCAAATGCAATAAGTACACTGGCGACAGTAAGGTTTACTGATGCTCTGATAAGGTCAAAAGCTGGTGCATTTGATCCTGTATATTTTACTTCTGAAGGCTCAAACTGTCTTTCAATTGCATTTACGAATGGTTTTGGTAAAACTTTTTTGACATTACTGGATGCCTGAATTGATGATCTTACAAGAACCTTTGATAACCATGTTGGGCGAAACCTTTCGCTTCCTTCATCCTGACGGCTAAGATCGATTGATGTTTTAAGTACAGTCCTTGCTTTTTTCGACAAGTATAGTGTAATTACCATTATTGCACCGGCAATGAGAAGAAACAAGCCTGGAGTAGGTACTTTACCTCCTAGTGCTGTCATCAGGAACCCATCAGGGGCAGCACCTCCTTGGGATGCATTAAAAATTTCCCATGAATTATATCCTGCAATTGGCACACCAATAAAGTTAACCAAGTCATTTCCTGCAAAGGCCATGGCCAATGAAAATGTACCAACTAGTACAATTATTTTCAGGATGTTGATTCTAAATAGCATGTAGAGTATTTGAAGCAGAACGGTCCATCCAATAAGACTATAAAAGATTATCAACATACTGTTGTCAGATATCCAATCTTTAATGTCTCCTGACATAAAAGATGCCCCTTTTGCCCCTTTGATCAGGATGAAATATGTTAATGCCGTGAAGGCAATACCACCCCAAATTGCTCCAATGTATTTAATTCTTTTTTCAAAGTTGAAGGAAAATGCAATCCTAGTAAGATATTGTATAATGGCCCCAACAGAGAAAGCAACACCAACAGAGAGGAGTATTCCTGATATAATTGCCAGTGCTTTTGAAGAGTTTATAAACTGACTAATATTCAATCCACCGTCACTCATCATCATTTTAATGGAAGCCATACCAACAGCTGCACCAAGTAGCTCAAATACAATAGATACGGTTGTTGATGTTGGTAGTCCCCATGTATTGTAAGCATCCAGAAGTAATACATCTGTTACCATTACAGCCATGAAGATTATCATTATTTCGCTAAAGTAGAATTCGCCAGGGTTAAAAATTCCCTTTCTGGCTACCTCCATCATTCCACTTGAAAAGAGAGCTCCCACAAGGATTCCAATTGCAGCAACAAACATTATAACTTTAAATGATGCTACTTTGGATCCAACGGCAGAATTTAAAAAGTTTACTGCATCATTACTAACCCCAACTATTAAATCTGAAGCGGCTAGAAGGAACAATAAAACAACAATAATTAAATAAACTGTTTCCATATTAATTTAGTCTTAAATGAATTGCAAGAGTACTAATATATATATATAGGATTCTATAATTAATATTAACTTTTTGTTAAGTTTTTGTGTTATGAAAAAGAAGTCAGAATTTTACAATAATTAAGTATTAATTTTCTAATTTTTAGTTTAAAATTGAGGTTTCATTCCCAAATTATACATGATAAAACCATACATGTCTGCTGCTTCACTAATCTGCTTATCTGTGGGTTTACCCGCCCCATGTCCGGCATCAGTTTCTATTCTAACCAATACAGGATTTTCTCCACCATCCATTTCTTGTAATGTTGCCATAAATTTAAAAGTATGAGCAGGTACAACACGATCATCATGGTCAGCAGTAATTGCCATTGTAGCAGGATAGTTAACTCCTTTTTTGATGTTGTGTAACGGTGAGTAACCAAGTAGGTAATTAAACATTTCTTCACTATCATCACTTCTTCCATAATCTGAAGCCCAAGCCCATCCAATGGTGAAGTTATGGTATCTTAACATATCAAGTACTCCCACAATCGGTATTGCAACTTTAAATAGTTCAGGTTCTTGTACCATACACGCACCAACCAATAGTCCACCATTAGAACCACCTATTATAGCAAGCTTGTCAGATGAAGTATAGTTATTGTTAATCAGATATTTGGCTGCATATATAAAGTCGTCAAATACATTTTGCTTCTGCTGTAATGTACCTGCCTTATGCCATTTTTCTCCATATTCGCCACCACCCCTAAGGTTTACCATCACATAAATACCACCTTGCTCCAAGAATGGCAGACGGCTTACACTAAAGCTAGGTGTTAAACTAATATTGAATCCACCATATCCATATAACATAGTAGGATTATTTCCATCCATAACAACGCCTTTTTTATGAATTATGAACATAGGGACTTTTGTACCATCTTTACTCTCGTAGAATATTTGATCGGTGATATATTCTTCAGGGTTAAAATCAACATCCGAAGTATGCATCACTTCACTTACATTTTTCTCTATATCATATTTATAAACGCTTGAAGGAAATGTAAATGATGTAAAACCGTAAAATGCAGTATTACTACCCTTCTCACCATTAAAACCGGAAAGGCTACCAATTCCAGGTAGCTCAAATTCACGAACCAATGTACCGTCAGTTTTGTAGAAAAATGCTTTCGAACTAGCATCTTGTATGTATTGTACAAATAGCATATCTCCAACAAATGATGCTCCTTGAAGTACATTCTCCTTTTCAGGAATTATTTCTTTCCAATTTGCAGCATCTGAATTATCATATTTTGTGCTCACTAGTCTTTGGTTAGGAGCCTCAAAGTTTGTAATCACTATAAGTTCATCACCCACATTATCTATAACATTATAATCATTGTCGAAACCAGCAGCAATTTCCTGGAATTCAATATTATTAAGTTTGTCGAGTTTTGCTGCAAATAAAGCATTACCACTTGTGCTTTCAGTTACACCTAATATCAAGAACTTCTCGTCCTCAGTTAGATATGCATAGAAATTTCTAAGTGGATGATCTTTATCTTCATAAATTAGCAAGTCATCTTTTTGAGTTGTTCCAAGAGCATGATAGTATACTTTATGAAACTGGTTTTGGCCAGATAATTCATCACCTTCTTTCGGTGCATCGTATGATGAGTAGAAAAATCCATCACCCTTCCAACTTATACCAGAAAATTTCACCCAATTAATATGATCACTTAGTTTTTCACCAGTTTCGATATCCATTACATAAATTTCATTCCAATCTGATCCACCTGTTGAAATACCATATGCAAGATATTGTCCATTTTTGGAAATTCCCAGTGAGGAAAGAGCTACAGTACCATCCTCGGATAATTTATTAGGGTCGAGCAAAACTTCAGGATCTCCATCAATACCTCTCTGCATGTACATTACACTTTGGTTTTGTACACCATTATTCTTAAAGAAGAAATAGTTTTCACCTTTATTAAAAGGTACCCCATATTTTGGGTAATTCCATATTTCAGTAAGTCGTTGTTCAAGAGCTGGTCTAAATGGTATTTTATCCAGATAGGATTTTGTAACTGCATTTTCCGCAGATACCCAAAGTGCTGTTTCTTCAGAATTATCATCTTCTAACCAACGGTATGGGTCACTTACCTCATGACCAAAATAAACATCAACTGTATCTACTTTTGTTGCCACAGGATAGTTAATCTTTTCTTTGGGGGGTTGACATCGTTGAGTCATAAACATTAATCCGATTATTGTTAGAAAAATAATATTTGTTTTCATAGTTGCTGTATTAGTTTCAAACTTATTAAAAAAGTAAAAATATACAGGTTAATTGAGATATACAAATTGAAATATGAAGAAAATTATTTGTTTAAGCTCAATGTGTTGCGGGCTTTGATAAAATTTTGATTTTTAGGTTGAAAACTTTTATGAACTTAGGTAACAAATCAATGAACCTACATTGATTTTATTTAATTTTGCATCTTCAAAATTTTAGCACAATGAAAAAAACAGCTTTAAATAATATGCACCGCGAAATGGGCGGAAAAATGGTAGAATTTGTTGGCTTCGATATGCCTGTACAGTTTGAAGGAATTAATGCAGAGCATGAAACAGTAAGAACAAAACTTGGTGTTTTCGATGTAAGTCATATGGGTGAGTTTTGGGTTGAAGGTCCACAGGCTAAGAACTTAGTACAAAGGGTAACATCAAATGATGTTAGTGCATTGGCTGATGGTAAAGTTCAATATAGCTGTTTCCCAAATGGAAATGGTGGTATTGTGGATGATTTGTTAGTTTATAGATTCAACGATGAGAAATATTTACTTGTTGTAAATGCTTCTAACATCGAAAAAGATTGGAATCATGTTGTAAGTCATAACCACATAAATGCAACTCTGATAAATGCCTCTGACGATATAAGTCAACTTGCAGTTCAAGGACCACTTGCATTGAAAGCCATGCAAAAATTAACAACCACTAGTGTTGTTGATATGGAGTATTATACGTTTAAGGTGCTAGAATTTGCTGGTGTTGAAGATGTTATCTTTTCTACAACTGGTTATACTGGTTCAGGTGGTTGTGAGATATACATGAAAAATGCCGATGCTGAGAAAATTTATCAAGCAGTATTGGAAGCTGGTGAAGAGTTCGGAATAAAGCCCATTGGTCTCGGTGCTCGGGATACATTAAGACTAGAATCTGGTTTTTGTCTTTATGGAAATGATATCAATGATACTACATCGCCAATTGCTGCAGGTTTAGGTTGGATAACTAAGTTTTCTGATGGCAACGATTTTATTGATAGAGAG
>CALCGQ010000030.1 GCA_937901015.1 uncultured Bacteroidota bacterium
CTTTGTATGCCCTTGATTTCTTAAAACACAATTTCAATTTTTTCATAAGTCATGATATTGCACGAAATTTCAGTGCATCCTGGACAGCCTCCATTCAAGATAGAAATGGTTCTTATATAGATTACAATACCGGACTAGAAACCTCCTACTCTACTGTTGCACTTTTAAATCTTAAAGTAATTTATGTGATTAGAAATGTTGAATTAAGTCTATCAGGCTCGAATTTGTTAAATCGTAGCTATTACGATATTGGAAACATTCAACAACCAGGGTTATGGATAATTGGTGGTGTTAAGGTTAATATACTTGGTAGTAAATAGAGGTTTCATTATAGTAATAGTGTTGATAATCTATTATTTTTAACATCAAGCCTGAAAATGTGGAATGTCTAAACAAATATTAGGTAAAGAAAAAAACACCTTTGATTTAAGATAGTTACGATTTATTAATGTGAAAGTGTTTTTATTCTTACAACTTTTTTCTTGATGAAAAAGTTGCCAAAAAATCAAGAAAGAATAATGCTATCCACCGCTAAGGCCAACGCTGGCACGCCGACATTCTTTCCGGCCTGCGCTCGTTTGATTAATTGTAATGTTTAAAACAACCTGGCCCACTCATTTGAATTTGTCCGTATTTGCCAGCTAAAAATTCGTGGATAGTTTGTAATTCCTCAAAAAAATTGGCTTGATACTTTATTAGCAAATAATTAATTAAATTTGTGGTAAGTGAAATATCTTACCATGAAAAATTTACTGCTATTTACTTTTTGCTTTTTTTCTTTGATATTAGATGCTCAACAAACTTCTGTTAAGCATTCTTACAATAATCAAAGTAATCTTCAGCCTAACATTAATGCGGACTCATTAGACCTTTACTTCTCCTTTCCATGTATTGCCTTTGATGGTGAATTTGGTATTGCGGAAGATTATCATGACGACGAAATTTATACCACTCAATGGACCGGTGATAGTATTGCTAGATATAGTATTGATGGCAATCTGATTGAAAAGTTTGTAATCCCCGATGTAAACAATATTCGAGATTTAGCTTATGATGGTCAATTTTTTTATGGAGGATCCAATGATACTGTTTTATATGTGATGGATTTTAACATTAGAACCTCGTTATTGCAGTTAATATGGCTTTTAAGATTCAAGGGATTGCATTTGACGAATGGGAAGAATTATTCTGGGTATGTGAAGAAGGCTCACCTATTGTATATAAAATTGATCCTTGGGGTGCGAATTTAGGATATATAGAGTTGGAAGGATACGATTCAATTAATATTACTGGGCTTGCTTTTTGCGATAATTACTGTTCAATTCCATATTTATGGCTCTCTTGTCAGGATGGTTCCCGATCATTACTAATAAAGTATGATACCTATGGGCAACAACAAGTTGGTTATGAAATAGATCTGTCGACTTTAGTGTCAGGGAATACACAAACAGGTGGATTATTTCTCAAAGAAGAATTCAATACTAGTTATATTGGTGGTCTCATACAAGATCAATTAGTTTATGCATTTGACCTTTACTATGCTAATCAACTTGTTTCAACCGGAGAAAATACCCTTCCTTCAAAATTCGAGGTTTATCCAAACCCTGCATCAGACAAAATAACAATAAACGTTACTTACTCTGAAAAGAAACAAGTTTTCTGTAGAATCTTTAATGAAAAAGGTCAACCACTGTATGAAAATCAATTCTCTTCAAACAAACTTGAAGTTGACATAATTACTTACCCCAAAGGAACATATTTTATTCAACTTATTGGTGAAGAGGGTTATTCTTTAACTAAGAAGTTTCAAAAATTATAGACTGATTATCCGTATCAGACCATTCTGAACCTAGGTTTCAATTAGTTAAGTATTTCTTTATCTATTATTGATTAGTTTTGTATTTGTAACGATATTTTTATGGTCATACAACCAATCTAATATTAAAAGGCCCTTTAGTGTATAAAGTGTTTAACTGAATATTAACTAAATACAATTAAATCATGAAAAAACTATTACTAATTTTAGCCTGCTTTATAGGATTGAGCACATTTGCACAAGAGACTGTCGATCTAAGTCCCTATTCTACCATTGACCCAATGTATTCTCCTCCCCGAGATACTTTTGACCTCGAGTTTCTATTTCCCTGTACTGCTTTTGTAGGTGAATATGGTGTTGAATCAAATGGTACCGATATATATGTAGCTCAATGGCTAGGTGACAGTATTGGAAAGTATGATCAGATGGGAAATGTTATTGACATGTTTGTAATTCCAGGAGTGGAAAGGGTTAGGGACATGGCTTACGATGGTCAATATTATTATGGAGGAAATAACAATGATTATATCTATGTAATGGATTTTGAGAATAAAGTTCTTGTAAACACCTTACAGATGGGATATAATATTAGGGCAGTAGCATATGATCCTATGGAGGACGTGTTATGGACAAGTAGTAATTGGTCTCCTGAATTTCATAAAATAGATAAACAGGGAAACATTCTTGATTCATGGGTTGCAGGTGGAATAACAATGAATGCAATTTGTGGTCTTGCCTTTGATAATTATACTGGTGGAGGTCCATCTCTTTGGGGTTTTAGTCAGGATAGTTCTGGTGCTATGATTGTTAAATATGATATTGCAACTCAGTCTCAAACTGGAAATATGATTGATGTGACTAGCTTATCAAATGCTGGTTCAATTGCTGGAGGACTTTTTATTAATGATATGCCAATACGCTCTGGGATAGCACTAGGAGGTTGTATCCAAAATGATGTAATTTTTGCTTTCGATTTGAATTATGCAAATCAAATGGTGGTGGATATAGAGAACCAAAATATGATTACGAAGTTTGACATATATCCAA
>CALCGQ010000031.1 GCA_937901015.1 uncultured Bacteroidota bacterium
TATTAATATATCTTTCTATTCTTTATTTAAAATTGATTATTTAGATGAAGTAATTTGGTTAGGTTCGACTTGTGTCTTTAAATTTTGGGTAATATAGTCTCCTATTTCATTTCCTTGCTTTACTCCCTCATCAATAGCCATCATGTAATGGATTCCACCATAGAAGCGAGATAAAGCTGCTTCTTCTGAAGCATGGATAAAGGAATTGTAATAGCGAGCTGGTAATCCATAGGCCAATTCAGTAGTGTCCTCAAAGGCAAAGTCGTTGCCATATAACTTGGTTAACACTAAAGCTGAAGCACGTGAAATAACCGAATGTCCACTGGTATATTCGGGAAAAGGAGGAGTTTGCAATAAGGGTAACCACTCTTCGTCATAATGCTTGTTGATTAAGGTTTCTGGGCGAACCACCAAGGTGTCCCATTTTACGTCCCAACAACTAATAAAGGCATCAAATAGGGCAATAGAAACATGGGCAAAGGCATTAATTACTGCTGTAAAATCACTTTTTGCCTGTCGCGTAACGATACCAGTAATACCAATCCAATGACCACCTGGAGTGATTTTTTTGGTGGCAAACATGGCGTGACCACGGTGATGAGTTACATAGGGATTACAATCCCAAAACTTAGCGATTTCTACTTGTTCATCGGTTAAACCTATTCCTGTTTCGTAGACTTCTTGTAATTGGATTTGAAACGGACTTCCCTTGGTTAAATTAAACGATAGTGGTGCCTTAGGCTGAAATTGATTGGCCGAATCTAATACCAAGGTTCTGATTTTATTCCAATGGGGTTCTATCCCATCCATATAATCAGGTGGGGTTGGTTTCCAGAATTTATCTTCTTCTAAAATGGTGTATTTTGAATAGGTGCGTGTTTGATTATATAAGTCGCCCTTTGCCCAAGCTAGTATATGCTCACTGATCCTATCAGCATAAACTTGCGATGCTTTTCTTACTCTTCGAGGAACATTCATAGCTCTAATTTTTTCGGCTTGCTTTTCTTGGAAGGCTTTCATTTTCTCTTCCGAAAAAATAAGAGTTTTCCCCACCGTATTATAGGAGAGGAGTGCAGCTAAATGTGGATTTACATCTTCCAATATTTTAGGAGTTTTTTCCAACTCAGTCAATTGTCCAGCTAAAGAATAGTATTGCGATGGATAGGCTTGTGACATAATTTCATAGGCTGCTATTGTAGGATACATATATACTCGTGAGGCTACCGGTGGAGAAAAAATATCGTAAACAATAATGTCAGAAAGGTTTTGAACTGCTGCTTGAAATAATTCTGGATCCTGAATTTTCTTTAGGTAATCTGTATTTTCTGAACAACTCAGTAAGAGTAAGCATTGTAAAATTAGTACAAGTAATTTTTCCATTGTAAGATTAAGTTGGTTGTTGAATTGTACAAAATTAAATTCTCAAACAAAAATATGAATTCAATTGTAAAGAGATGGTATTTATATGACTTTGCTATGAAAATAAACAACTTATTGAGTTTTATCAAATATTTTGTGTAAACGTTTTACAAAGTTTATTTTTTTTAAAAATTGTTTAATAAAAAAATGTTATGGTTAGAATATTAAACTTTATTATTAAATCTCTCAATAGTCTTCTTTAGCCAGCTATTATTAATTTCTACTCCCGAATGTTGATCAAAGTTTAATTGTTCACTTAAGAAGCTCTCTAGGTCAGACAGGACAGTGTTTAAATTTACAGCATGAGGAGAGTTAGTTTTGGCTCTTTTCTTTGAAGCGCTCCACTGATCAGGATGGATTGATAATCCTGTTCTTGAGAATACAGGAGATGAATCGGCAGGTCTAAATGAGACATAGATGCTAACCTGCTTATCTTCCTTTGATTTAATCCTAAATGAAAATGATGGCATGATCAAAGTTACTTTATTGGCAACATATTGGCAACAAATAGATCAATTATATGCAATTTAATACATTAACATGCAATTAATACTAAAACTTTAAACTTCACTAGACATTGCAAATATTAAGCTTATAGTATAAAACAGTGCTTTTTTCAAAAGTATCACTTTTCATAGATTCTACTCCCGCCTCGAGTACTTTAAGAATCCGTAATAAACTATCTATTAGTTGGTTGCGGATTTTCATTATCTATTTATTAAGAAAAATTT
>CALCGQ010000032.1 GCA_937901015.1 uncultured Bacteroidota bacterium
ATTCAGATAGAATCAATAACTATCAACCATTAATCAATAACAACTACTAGAATGTCAAGAAGAAAACGTCCATTACCACTCTATGAAAACATTGAGATTACCGCTGCTGCTGCAGAAGGAAAATGTATTGCTCGGGTTGATGACAAGGTTATATTTATACCCTTTACTGCCCCAGGTGATGTGGTTGATGTTCAGATTGTAAAAAAACGCAAATCATATCTTGAAGGTAGGGTTACTAATTTTCACACATATTCTGATCAACGTAGAGATCCTGTTTGCAAACATTTTGGACTATGCGGTGGTTGCAAATGGCAACATCTATCATATGAAAATCAACTAATAAATAAACAGAAACAGGTAGTCGACAATTTTGAGCGCATAGCAAAAGTATCAATTGGTGACACGCTTCCCATACTAGGTTGTGATGAAGAATACTATTATCGTAACAAACTTGAATATACCTTTTCCAATCGCAGATGGCTTACAAATTTAGATGCTCCAAAAGAAGAAGGAGGTCCTCAGAATACTAATGGATTAGGATTTCATTTACCAGGTATGTTTGATAAGATTCTTGATATTGAACATTGTCATTTACAGAAAGATCCATCAAATGACATCAGGCTCTTTGTAAAAGAATATGCTGACAATCACGATTTGGACTTTTACAGTGCAAGGGAACATGAGGGATTCCTTAGAAATTTACTAATACGCACATCCACAACCAACGACCTTATGGTTATTGTTGTTTTTAAGTATGATGATTTAGATGTTGCAGAAATGATGGAGGCAATCTCTGTGAAATTTCCCGAGATAACTTCATTAATGTATGTAATTAATGAAAAAGGTAACGATACAATCTGGGATCTGGAAATAAGAACATATAAGGGTAATCCATACTTGATCGAAGAAATGATTTCGCCGATCGAAGGAAATGATAAACTAAAGTTTAAAGTAGGACCTGTTTCATTTTACCAAACTAATCCTGAACAAGCTTACAGACTGTATAAAACAGCCTATGATTTTGCCGATTTAAGAGGAGAAGAATTAGTTTATGATCTTTATACAGGTACAGGCACCATCGCGGATTTTATTGCTGGATCTGCAAAAAAAGTTATTGGTATAGAATCCGTTGAACAAGCAATTGAAGATGCTAAAGAGAATTCGGATCTTAACAATATTTCTAATACAGAGTTTTTTGCCGGCGACATGCTAAAAATCCTTACACCTGAGTTTATTCAGGAACATGGACAACCAGATATTATTATTACTGATCCTCCACGTGCTGGGATGCATGAAAAAGTAGTTCTACAATTACTAAGCACAGCTGCAAAGAAAATTATATATGTAAGTTGCAATCCTGCTACCCAGGCTAGAGATATAGAATTATTGTCTCAGAAATATGATGTTGTAAAAATTCAGCCTGTTGATATGTTTCCACAAACTAACCATGTTGAAAATGTAGCATTGCTGCACTTACGATAACTAAATATTTGTTTGATAATCTGATATCATTTGAATGATATCTTCAATATCTATTGATAAAGCAGGTACTTTAATGTTTGCCTTTTCATAATGTTTCTTTCTCTCATCAAGCTTTTGGTGAATATATTCAAGTAGTTCATCTTCATTAAAAGTCTGCAATAATGGTCTCTTTTGTTTAGAAGAAACTAATCTACTATGGATTGCTTTTTCATCCATCTCCAAAAAAACACTAATTCCATTCTTGTTTATTTCACTTATGGCATTATTATGGCAAGGCAAACCACCACCGGTTGATATTATGCAATTATCTTTATCAAATGTGGACTTTAGAACATCAAATTCTAGCTTTCGAAATAATTCCTCTCCATATTTTAAGAAAAAATCATTAATCCCCAATTTATACTTGGTTTCAAAAACTTTGTCGGTATCCAGAAACTCATACCCCAATTTAGATGCAAGCTTCTTACCAACAGTGCTCTTACCTACACCCATAAAACCAATAATATAAACCCTTGACATAATAATTACCAATTATACATTAATTTCCCAAACTGGGAAATTATTATCCAAAATAGTTTTAATAAACCCTTTGTATTCAGCAAATTAAAAAATATTTAGGTTTTGGCCTAACTTTTGACCACTTTTATACGTACAAGTCAACAAACTTAAACAAAAACATTATGAAAAGGTCTACGATATCATTGATTATGTTTTTTTCAGTTACACTTTTTTTCATTGGATGTAACGAAAAGAATAACAACCCAAATCCAGGAAATGACATGAATAACATGGTTGTACCTGATGGTTTTGTATTTGAAACAACGCATGATGTCGCTATGACAATAGTTATGCCAGATTTTGTTGATTTTAGTAATTTGAGGAGTAGGTTTGATGTGTATTCGGATAATCCTGAAAATGGAGGTATGCTTCTCACCTCAGGAAGCTTTGATACAGAGGGTAAATTTTCTGGTACGCTTCGCTTACCGATAATATTAAAAGAAATTACGGTTGTTACAATAGCTGGAACTATAATAGTTGAGATACCTGAAACTTCATTAAAGGAAGACGGGGTCATTATTAATTTTGGTGATAACTACGGTAACTTCCCACCTGATTCGATTGACCCAGATACTAAAATGGGACAGATTACTAATTATGATAATAGCAGTTTTAAAAATACTAGGTCTGTAAATTTAATTGGGAATGGAGATTTTGAAACAAATGATTTTGGTTCTATCCTTAACTGGTCAACACCTCACCCGGTTGATTCAAGATGGTACTTTACCACATTTAGAGGATCCATGAACCAGTATAATGATGGGGGAAATGAAGTTGTAAGTACACCAATTAGCGGTTCTGGAAATAATTATGTAGGAGGCGCAACTCAAATGATTAATGCCTCTGCTGGTGATGTAATAACACTTACTGCTGATATAAAATCAATAGGGAATTCCAAATATACGCATAGCTGGTTATACATAATACCAGTAAACTCGTCTGGAAATGCTCTAGCTTACTATAATTTATTTTATACAAAACCCTCTGATACATGGAATACCAAAACATTAGTTGCCACAATGCCTACTGGCACTGTTCAGGTTAATGTATTACTTTGGGCTAATGATTACAGATCAAATACAGCAGTATTTTTTGATAATGTTGTTGTTACAGGACCTGTTACCGACTCAGATGGAGATGGAGTTGATGATGAGATAGATGATTATCCAAATGATGACTCACGTGCATTTGATGTATATTATCCTAATAGTACGGACTGGGGAACATTAACTTATGAAGATTTGTGGCCAGGAAAAGGTGATTATGACTTTAATGATCTTGTATTAGATTATCGATTTAAATCTGTTTTGAATTCCTCAAATGGATTAGTGGAATTTTATACTGATTATTCTGTAAGAGCAATTGGAGCAACATTAATGAATGGATTTGCATTTATGCTACCCGGTGATCCAACAAATGTTGCATCAGTTACTGGAACCAATATTACTGAGGGTTACCTTAGTTTAAATGCTAATGGTACTGAACAAGGACAAGCCAATACTGTTATTTTCTTATTTGATAATGCGTTTACCATGATTGGAAGTTCTGGTGCTTCCTTTGTAAATACAAAACCTGGAGCTCCTTATGTGGTTCCAGAGATAAATCAACTACATGTACTTTTCAATACACCAGTCACTAATGCAGGTTCTGCGCCATATAATCCATTTATTGTGGTTGATGGAGAACGTGGTAAAGAAGTGCATCTTCCTGGTGAACCACCTACGGATCTTGCCAATCAGGCTTTATTTGGAACCTTTGGTGATGATTCAAACCCTGCAACGGATAAATATTACCAGACTACAAATAACCTTCCATGGGCTTTAGATCTCCCTGTAAAATTTGATTATTCTGTTGAACAGGTTCAAATAATAAATAGTTATACTCACTTCCAGGAATGGGGTGAATCAGGAGGTAGTCTGTATAAAGATTGGTATGAAAATAAAACTGGTTACCGAAATAGTTCAAACATATACTCACCACCAGAATAATAGATTACTTAATCTATTAACAACAAGCCTGTTTCTTTTTGGAGCAGGCTTGTTTCATTTTGCACTGAGCTGTTTATGAATTTTAATGACCTGAGGAATAATAAAATCATCTTCATTGTTCAGCACAACAAAATCTGATCTACTACATTTTTCATCATCAGACAACTGATTTGCAACCCTTTCCATAACTCTCTCTTTGGTTTCTTTGCCACGATTCATGACACGTTCAATTCTTAACTCCAGAGATGCACTTACGTTTATAATATAATCAAACTTGTCTTGAAGATTATTTTCAAAAAGTATGGCTGTTTCATGGATAATGTATGGTGCGTCACTATGTATAACCACGAAATTATTGAAAGCCTCAATCACCAAAGGATGAATCAAATTGTTTACTCCCTTTAATGCTTTTTTATCATTAAAGATTACTGAAGCAAGCTTCTTAAAATCAACTTCACCTAAGTGATTTAAAATTGTATCAGAGAGTAACTCCGTGAGTTCTGAAACCACTCCTGCATTTGAATAAAGCTTCTTAGCTTCAATATCAGCATTAAATACAGGAATTCCCATAACTTGAAATACCTTAGCAACAACAGACTTGCCGCTACCAATATTTCCCGTTAAAGCAACCTTCAGCATATTATTTAATTATGAGAAATTCTACTTCCTGAGGGACAATTCTAACACTACGTACAAAGTCAGGCTGATTTAAAACTTTCAATGGCAGTTTCTTTGCATAAACAATGTCGAGGTTGTCAACAATAGGAACTATATTGAACTGATGTATTCGTACCTCATTGAAATCCTTCTGAGCAACTTTGTAATAAACAGCCACTTGTGATGGAAATGTTTTAATCTTATATTTAATATTGCTAATATTTATTGGAGCTACTATCTGAGATTCTGTAAATTTTTCGACTTCAAAAATAAGGTCCACAGTATTATCTTGAAAATTTAGTAATATTGAATTCGGATTTTCAAGCTCTACAGTTATAACTTGGTCAGAAAATACATCACTCATTAACAACTCCTTGGTAGAAATAAAAAGTAATGTATCAAGAACCTTTTGAGGGCCATATACCACAACACTTTTTGGGTTGGTTTCCACATCTGAATACAAGTCATATTGATCCATAAAATTAATGCTAAAATTAGGAATAATAGGGACTTCCTTTTCACCGGTTTTTTCCATTTCAAATTTCAATGCTGATCTAGACAAGCTTATATCCTTTTCATCAACATTAACTAATTCTGATAGTGTGGTAATCAACTCCTGAGTGTAAATCATATAATCAGATCCATCACCTTTAATGATATTATAATTACCCAAATTAATATCGAGGGTTTCCATATCATTAAATAGATTTAACTTAAGGATTGCAAAACCTCTGGCTGTTAGATTTAAGTCTAACGTAGTATCAACAAGGTTTGTTAAACGCATTGATGGTGGTGCATTATTATACTTAACACCGAAAGTATAGTTAACCGAATAAACATGTGAAAGCTTAATCAATAACCAGAACAATGAAGCAATAAACAGACAAATAATAAATATTAACCTGTCACTTCTAATACCAAGAAATGATTTATACTTTTTTGCACTTTTATCTGAATTATAGTCTTCAGAACCATCCATAAGCGGTAGGGTCAAAAATTGTAATAATCTTGAAAATTAGTAAAATTTACCAATCAAAATATCAATAATTGAGAAGATATATTGTATTTAAAATACAATTCTATTTTAATTGCAGAAAAAATCTATTTCTTCTGACCAACTTCAGCTGTATCCATTACAACAGCACTCTTCTCAATATTTAGTTTTATGGTATTACCACAGTCAAGTACAATAGTCGATTCTTTTATTTCAGCAACTTTTCCATGCACTCCACCGATTGTAACAACCTTATCTCCTTTTTTCAATTCTTCTCTGAACTTCTTTTGTTCTTTATTCTTCTTTGTCTGAGGTCTAATGAAGAAAAAGTAAAATACAACAAGAATTAAGAATAGAGGCAGCATCGACATCCATCCACCATCTGCGGATTCTGTTGCTTGTAATAGTATTGTTAATATATCCATTTTATTATTATTTGATTATGATTAATCTCTTTCTGGCAAAATTATTTTTGTTTTTATTCTCAGGGTTGTGCTATTAGGTTCCGTATTAGCCAATACGGTTATGGTTTTATTCTGAAAACCTTTTCTGTTTTTACTATCAAATGATACTTCTATCACACCTTTTTTACCGGGTGATATAGGATCCTGCGGATAATTACCCACAGTGCATCCACAACTGGTACCAACTCGAGTAATTAACAAGTCTGATCCCCCAAT
>CALCGQ010000033.1 GCA_937901015.1 uncultured Bacteroidota bacterium
ATAGAGAGTCGTTTGCAAGTCAGAAAGATAATGGTGTTAGCCATCGGTTAAAAGGGTTTGTAATGGAAGAACGTGCAATTCCACGTCAGCATTATGAAGTTGTAAATGCAGATGATGAGGTAATTGGTGAGGTAACATCTGGTACAATGTCACCAATGCTAAAGAAAGGAATCGGTATGGCATATGTAACTAAACCATATTGGAAGGAAGGGTCTGAGATTTTTATTAAGGTTAGAAATAAATCTGCAAAAGCCATAATTACAAGACCTCCATTTTACAAAGGCTAATTCACAACTTATTTATATTCAACTACTGAGGGTTTTGTCCTTAGGAAATTATTATTGTCGAATAAACCGATAGTTGAGAATGATATTCCAAAATGGGATATTCCGTTGGGTGTAATTGGAAAGTAGGCAACTCTTACCTGAAGCGAATTGAAAGCAAGGAAGTCATTATTAGTATATACCCCAAGTCCAAACGAAGATATAAACTGGTTTCTGATTATAGGACGTGTATCATTACCCATAAATCCGCCTGAGTAAAATGCAAACATTGCAAATCGGAAACCTAAGAAATACCAAGGGGTATATGAAACAGCATATAATTCTGAAAAAGTTCTACTTTGTCCATAATATGCCTGGTCTTTCATGCCAACAAAACCATAATCTTCACCTAAATATAGTAGGTCATTAGTTATTCGGTTTATCCCTGAAGTATGGTTTAAAGAGATGAGGAATCTATATCTGTACCGTTTCTTTTTGAATACCTGACTCATAAATGAAAGTCTTAAGTCCATAGCCCCTTGTTGCAGTGTGTCAGAAAAATGCGACCCAATCTGCAAATCACCATGGAAATACCCAATATCTTTAACATGGTGAACTAGCTTAAATCCTACTCCTAAATATGGACTAGCCATAAACTCGCTCCATGTGTATCCTCCTGTTATTGTTGCCTGAAAGCCATAAGGTATATACTCTGCCTTACCAAAACTTCGAAAGAAATTAGTTCGGTAGTAATTCTGCATTACCAAGGCAAAATTTCCTAGAACTCGAGTATAGTTTGTAAACCTAGAATTACTGTCAATTGAAACATAAGGCCTGTATAAATACTCTCTTTTACTCGAACCTATTCCAGGAATTAAAAAGAGAGGGTCTTTTTTGTAATTTTTGCTTTTTGACTTATTATTTAATATTTGGGTTACCCAAATATCATAATACCTATATTTGAAATACCATGCACTTTGATTAATATCTTTTGGATCTATTACTATATTTTCTTCCTGTTGCAATAACTCTAATCCTCCTCCAGTTCTAATGCTCATTGGGGTTAAATCCCTATTAAATAATAGTTGATATTTTTGTGCATAGTCTCCAATAGAGTAATTTATAGCTCCACTAATTTGCTTCCAAATATTACTGTTATAATATCCTAGATCAGAAAGGTAAATCAATGGACTGCTTTTTGCATCCATTGTTACACCTGCTTTTACGGAATGACCTAAACCAAGTATATTAACATGTGTTAAATATGCGGTCATTTTATTTACATCATAAATTTCTATTCCTGGTAACCATGGAAATTTATCTTTTGCCAACACAAGTATATCAACAGAATCGCCTTTTACATTTGTTATTGTGATTGATGCATCTTCAATGTATTGCAAACTAGCTATCTGATTTGTGTTTTCAACAAGCTCATAGGGATTTACAATGTCATTTTGTTTAATTAGTAGGTTTCTGCGGATTGTTATTTTTTGCGTGCTTATATGAGATTTATTTAGTGCTTCTCCCCATGTTGATATTACTGGAAGGTTTGTGTCTCCAATTGATGCACCGAAAGGTTTTAGTACTTGTATTTTAATATTTCTTATTACTTTACCGGCGTAAGGAGTATAAACATCTTCAGCATTGAACATTTCCTTATTAATCAATGATGTATCCTGAGTACTAGAGGAAATTATCAATTGAAATAATTTGTCCACCATACCATGTTTTTGCGATTCACCCACTAACTTGTTGTAAATCGCATATCCATTTTTCTTTGTAACAACAATGTATTTATTACATATAATGGCAGTAGAATCTCTGTTTAAATGGATGGTTGTATCATTCAATACCAGAAACGCGGGTGCCTGGATATTCACAGTATCACATTTATTCTGAACTATTTGAGCAGAAGAATAATTGCTGATAACAAGTGTTAGAATTATTAGAATACTTGTTATTACTGTTTTCTGAGTCAATTTTATAAATTAAAAATTCAATTGCGAATATACCTCTTTATTGGTTTGGGCACAAAAAAAGCCAGAGTGCAAACTCTGGCTATAGTAAGGATTATTATTATTATTTTCTGGATATTACTTTCTTTGATTTTTCAATAATATTGATTGAATCAAGTCCATAGTGCTTCATTAGCCTTTCAGGTTTGCCACTCTGTCCAAACACATCCATTACTGCTACAAACTCAATTGGTGATGGTAGGTTTTGTGCAAGTAATTGAGCAACACTATCTCCTAATCCACCATTTATTTGGTGCTCTTCAGCTGTAACAACACAACCAGTTTTTTTTACTGAGTTGATAATCAATTCATTATCAAGAGGTTTTATGGTATGTATGTTTATTACTTCTGCATCAATGCCTTGTTTGTCAAGCTCTGTGGCAGCTTCCAGTGCGGGCCATACTAGGTGACCAGTTGCAATTATGGTTACATCTTTACCTGATTTTAAAGTAATACCTTTTCCAATTTCAAAGTTAGAATCTTCCGGGATGAAATTAGGAACTTTTGGTCTACCGAATCTTAGATAAACTGGTCCATTGTGTTTTGCAATTGCCAAAGTCGCTTGTTTAGTTTGATTGAAATCACATGGATTAATAACAGTCATCCCAGGTAGCATCTTCATAAGGCCAATATCTTCAAGGATTTGATGTGTTGCACCATCTTCTCCCAAAGTGATACCTGCATGAGATGCACAAATTTTTACATTTTTACCTGAATAAGCAACCGATTGTCTAATCTGATCATAAACCCTGCCAGTAGAGAAATTAGCAAACGTACCAGTGAAAGGAATATATCCACCTATGGTTAACCCAGCTGCAGTTCCAATCATGTTTGCTTCCGCAATACCCATCTGGAAAAATCTCTCAGGATATTTTGAAGCAAAGGCATTCATTTTCAGCGATCCTGTAAGGTCAGCACATAATGCAACAACTTTGGGGTTGCTGTTTCCCAATTCAATTAATGCTTCACCAAACCCTGAGCGGGTATCTTTATGATCAATAATACTGTACTTACTCATATCAGTTAAAGTTTTATTCGTGTTGTTTTTTCAGATGTTATTACAAATTCTTTTTCAATTGTTGTAGCAGATTGTAAGGAATATTTAGATCTAAAAACCATTCTGTAATTACCTGGTTGTAGATACATTGATTCGGTAATATTCAAATCGCTACCGAAATCTATAACCCAGTTTTGATTCTTGCCATCCAATGAATATATACTTCCCCAACCTTTTATATTCTTTTGAATAACTGCAATTCCAGGGTTCTCTATTTCAATTTTAGTTTGATTATCGGCTTCAATATCGATTTCTTTTAAGTGTATTGGAGGAAGTGTAAGAATATCAATATCGTATTTCCCCGATAAATAATCCACAGTTTGATTCAAATACTGAGTGTTAAGAAGATTCTGTTTATTTACCTCTTTAACTAAAATTGCCGGATTGAAGTCTGCTTTTGTTGGCCCTTGTAGCTTAACAAATAAGCTACCACGCGGACATAAAGTTGAAATAGTTGTGTGTTTTCCTTCTGTAATAACAACAGGATCAATTATTATTGCAGGAAGTGTGTTTAAAATAAGCTTATAATCTGCAAGATGATCTAAGTACAAAGTATCTGGATAACCTTTACTATTTAGGGTGTGTACATAATTGTAAGCCAAGGCTCCCGATTTCTTATTTATGAAACTCATATTCACGTTTGACTCAGTTGGCCTATTATATTGATCCAGTAAATTAACTTGAATACTCGTACTACTCAGCACTTTTGTAATAATGATATTTAAGGCCTTTGAAAACTCCTCTCGGTTTGCGGCATTAAAATACTGACCAGCACAATCATATGCTTCATGGGTGTCCTTGCCAATACCAATAATAAATGGCTTTAATATTATACCTTCTTTTTGAAGTGTTGCGCTAACTTCGCAAATATCACCTCCACATTCTTCTATTCCATCAGTTATCAGAACTACAATGTTTCTGCAATTTTCACAATCTGTAAAATCATCTTTTGTTTTGAGTAATGAATTAGCAATGGGTGAAGTACCGCGTGGTTTTAGTTGAGTTAAACGATATTTAATTTCTCGAATATTGTTTTCCTTAAAAGGGACCTCCAACCTAGTATCATTACAATTCTGTGGAGGATAATTTTTAGTATGTCCATATACTCTCAGAGCAACTTCAACATTATCTATTTGTTGAATACTGTCTAAGATATCTGATAGGATTATTCTGGCTATGGTATACTTGCTATCTCCTTGCCATTTTCCCGACATGCTTTTTGAAGCATCGAGAACAAAGAGTATCCTTGTTTTAATTTGTAACTCTTCACTCTTTTCATAATTCTGACTAAATATCTGATTTGATATGGTTAATATCAATAATAATAAGATATATCTGGTCAGATAACGCATTTAGATTTTATTTTGTGGTCAAATTTTAAGAGACTAATAATCTCCCATAGTTTCTTCCAACTGACTAAGGGCATTTGCTAATTGTTCATCATTAGGAGGTATACCATGCCAATGGTGTGAACCCATCATAAAGTCGACACCCATTCCCATTTCAGTATGCATAAGAATGAATACAGGCTTAGGATTATTTTTAAGATCTTTGGCTCTTTGCATAGTGTCAACAACTTCAGACATATTATTACCATCCATTTCCCAAACTTCGATACCAAATGATTCAAATTTAGCTTTTACGTCACCCAATGGTAGAACATCATCAGTTGCTCCATCGATTTGCTTCTTGTTGTAATCAATAACGCCAATAACGTTGTTGATGTTGTGAGCACCAATGTACATAGATGCTTCCCAAACCTGACCTTCTTCAATTTCTCCATCACCCATGAGACAGAATATCTTGTTGGAGTCGTTATTGAGTTTCTTTGCCAATGCAATACCTATTGAAACTGATAATCCTTGTCCAAGAGAGCCAGTGGCTATTCTTACACCAGGAAGACCTTTGTCAGTCGCTGGATGGCCCTGTAACCTAGTATTAAGAAACCTGAATGTAGATAACTCATCCACTGGAAACTGTTTGTTTCTGGCTAATACACTATATAATGCTGGACTAATATGACCATTAGACACAATCAGTACGTCTTCGTTAACTGCATCCATGTTGAATTTATTTCGATCGTAGTCCATTATCTCGCCATACATGGCTGTTAAGAAATCTGTACAGCCCAATGATCCACCAGGATGTCCTGATTGAACTTTATGTACCATTCTAACAATATCACGCCTTACCTGTGAGGCAGTTTTTTCAAGGTTGTTTATGTTTACCATGCTAAAGGTTTGTAATACAATTGATTAATAGCTGTGTTGACTCAAAATAAGTATTTTTCAAAAGTAATAATATTTATGAGGTATTTTCTGCTAATCTGGATGCTTTCTTTAGAAAAGAACCTGGAATCTCATTTGGAAAATATTTGCTTTTCCAAGTGTCTTTACATCAGAGTAAATATAGTTAAGAGCTACTTTTGTACCAGGGTTTAAATACCAGTTAAGACCAGCTGTAATATCACTCATTTTTCCTCCATTTAAATCGGCATCATCGAGATTAATGGAAGAATACCGTAAAGCAATTTCAAATGCTCCTGCTCCACCATCTTTTCCAAAGTTCTTATTAGGGTTTACTTTATCAAAATATGTTTTTGATTTAACATAATTTTTATGCTCACCAGTAATAAACCAGCTAATGCTCCCTGCATATGCGAATATATTATAGATGTCATTAGATAAAGTTGAGTTGTTACCTTTTGCGAGAGATTCGTATGTGAATTCTCCTTCAAGAGTTAACGAATTAAAGATAAATATTAATTCTCCATTTATGTCTGTTGCACTTTTTAATTCGTCAACATTTAATGTTAGATATTTAGGTGCTAAATGTGCTTCGGGTCGAACACCATACTTAATTTCTGTATTATCATGGAATTGATATGCATAAGATGCTCCTATATGCAATACTTTGTAACCTTCATCCACATTATAATAAGGTAGTCCTGCTAATCTGAACACCAAATTATATTTATTGCCCTGATATTTTCCAGTATTATCAGTTGGATAAAAATAACCAGCATACCAAGAAAGCCTTTGATCAAAATGCTGATTATATATCATGGCACCAATATTCCTGTCATTATCAAATGAGTTTCCCAGTGGACGTTCCATAAATGTTAAGAAATTTGAACTGGTAAGCATTGCTAAACCTGATGGTTCTTTGAAATTACCAACTTTTAAATTTCCTACAATTGGTATTTTTGATAATTGAAGGTATGCATCTTTAATAATGGCAACGCCACCGGCAAAATCAACTTGAAGTTTGAATTCTACATTTTTATATAAGGTACCAGAAGTATACAGTCTTGCCCTCCTGAATTCAACACCATTTTGGGCATCAAAGTGACTATTTAATGAATCATCTTGGGAAATCATCATCATGTCATTTTGGATTCGACCACCCATTTTTAATTTGAATTCTCCATTTTTGCTTTCCGCTTTAAGACCATTACTCCAGAATACATTAAAATTTTTATCCGACTGGCTATAGGATTCAAAACCAAAAAACAGCACCATTGTCAATAGTAGTATTCTTTTCATAATCATTTGGTGTATTTGTTAACTTATATTCTCAAAATTAATTTGATAAAAGTATGTATGATGTGAAAGCTGATTGGGCAAAAATAAGATTATTATGATCTATGTTAATTTTCAGTTATCAACAATTTGTTAAAAAGATTAGCTTTGTTTAAAATTTTATTTCAATGAATTTAAAGAATTCCAACTTGTTTTTTAAGGTTATTTTAGTAATTGCGGTTTCAGTTTTTTATATTGGTAGTATTAATGGGCAGCATAATATAAGTATGGATAAGGCTGCAAAGGTATGGGCTGATTCTGTTTTTAACTCATTAACGCTGGAACAACAAGTTGGGCAACTTATTTTTGTCCGGGCTAATTATCCAGATCAGCCTTATATGTCACAAATTGACACTCTTATAAGAGATTTTAACATTGGAGGTGTTGTTTTTTTTAAAGGAGATCCTATAAAACAGGTTGTTCAGACTAATCGGTGGAATTCTATGGCCAAAACTCCTCTTTTTGTATCCATTGATGCTGAATGGGGTCTTAGTATGCGGCTAAGTCAAACAGTTAGTTATCCTTTGCAAATGACCCTTGGATCCATAAAAGACGATGCTTTGATTTACGCTATGGGAAAGCAAATAGGTGCACAATGTAAACGATTGGGGATCCATATAAATTTTGCTCCGGTGGTTGATGTAAACAGTGACCCAAGTAATCCTGTGATAGGAATGCGATCGTTTGGACAGAATCCTATGGAAGTGGCCAAAAAAGGAAGTATGTACATGCTAGGTATGCAAAAAAGTGGAATAATTGCTTGTGCCAAGCATTTTCCAGGACATGGCAATACTCATGTCGACTCCCATAAAGACCTCCCAATTGTTACTGATCCCATTGAAATACTTATTAAAAATGATCTTTTCCCTTTTCAATACCTTATCGATAAAGGTGTATCATCAGTAATGATTGCACACTTATCTGTACCAGCACTTGATGATAGTCCAAACCTTCCTTCTACATTATCTCACCGAATAGTATCAGACTACTTGATAGACACAATGGGATTTGAAGGATTAATAATCACCGATGGTCTCGATATGAAGGGAGTTACTAAATATTATAAAGAAGGTGTAGTGGCTCTTAAAGCTTTGGAAGCAGGGAATGATGTATTGTTAATTCCTGATAATATTCCCTTGTCCATTAAAAATATTGTTGATGCAGTGAAGTCAGGTGAGGTAAGTCTAAATCGAATAGAGCATAGTTGTAAAAAAATTCTAAAGTATAAATATCTTACTGGTGCTAACACTCATACGCCAATTGAAACGGTTGGGTTGATTTCTGATTTAAATAAGCCAAACTATGGAAACACTTCTGCATTATTAACCGATGCGTCAATTACACTTGTGAAGAATGAGAATAATATTATTCCTCTTAATCCGGATAATTATAAAAAAAGAGCACTATTAGTTATTGGGACCGACGATAAGATGGAAATACAAGATGCCTTAAACAATGAAACTGCATTTGATGTTTATCATATCAATCACAATGCAAAGAAGAAAGAGGCTAAAAAGCTAATTAATAAACTAAAGTCATATGACCTTGTGGTTGCTGCGATGCTTAATACAAATATTCTTGCCTCAAGAAACTTTGGCATAACAGATAATGATGTAATTATCATTAATCAACTTTCAAAAGAAACATCCGTAGTCTTAAATGTTTTTGCTAGTCCATATGCACTTAACTTTTTTGATTTAACCAATATTGAGTCTGTAATACTTTCATATCAAGAAAAGCCGTCTGCCCAAATATCATCAGCCAAATTAATAATGGGAAAAGCCACAAGGTTTGGTAGCCTACCTGTTGATGTTAACGGCTATGGTATGGGTTGGGGATTAAGTTATGGTTCTACCACTTTGTTTGATGCAAAGCCTGAATCCATGGGTATTGATTTAGATAAATTAAACAAAGTTGATTCAATTGCACAAGCATGTATTGAAGATAGCATTTTCCCAGGTTGTCAAATTATTGCTGTAAAAGATGGTGCCATTTTTTACAATAAATCATTTGGGTATCATACTTATGATAAAGAGCGCAAAGTTAGGTGGAATGATGTTTATGATTTGGCATCTTTGACGAAGATTTTGGCAACAACACCTGCCATGATGAAATTGGTGGAGGATGGTAAAATTAATCTAGCAGACAGATTAAGCGACTATTTATTAATGTTAAGGGGAACTAACAAAGATAGTTTGCTTTTTATGGAAGTACTTGCGCATCAGTCAGGTTTGCAAAACTGGATCCCTTACTATGAAAGTACTATAAGTGATGGTAATTGGAATGATTCGATTTATAGTTCGGCGATATCTGAAACTTATCCCATTCGTGTTGCAGAGGGAATGTATATCAGGTCAGGTTATGATAATGTGCTGTTTGATAGTATAATTCAAAGTCCATTTCAGGACAAGTCATATCATTATTCTGGTCTTGGCTTTTATTTGTTTAAACAGATGATTGAAAATATTACAAATTCTACTTTTGACCAATATGTTTATGATAGTTTTTATGATCCATTAAAGCTCAAATATTTAGTATATAATCCAAGAAGGTATTATGAATTAAATAAGATTATTCCAACTGAATATGATACTCTTTTCCGAAAACAATTATTACATGGTGATGTTCATGATCAGGGTGCTGCTATGCTAGGAGGGGTTTCTGGTAATGCCGGACTATTTGGTAATACTTATAATGTGGCTGTGATGATGCAGTTGTTTTTAAATGGTGGATCTTATGGAAATGTCAAGATCTTTGATGAACAAACAATAGATTTTTTCAACACTTATCATTTTGTGGCTGACAGCAATAGAAGGGGGTTGGGATTTGACAAACCTCTCCATGAATACGAAGAACATCGCACCAATTGTAAGGATGCATCTCCCTCAAGTTTTGGGCATTCTGGTTTTACAGGCACTTATGCTTGGGCTGATCCAGAAACTGGTCTTATTTATGTATTTTTGTCGAATAGGGTACATCCCGATATGAATAATAATAAACTAATGAATCTGGATATTCGTACTAATATCCACCAACTTTTTTATGAGGCTATAAAGCCAGATAATAAATAATATAAAGCGTATATGAACGATAAGAATAAGAATATTATTTTATGGATAGCAGCTGTTGCGATAACAGTTGGATTGGTAATTTACCAAAGATCAACAGGGCCAACTTATCCTGTGAAGGGCGAAGTTGAAATAAAAGGTGAAACTATTGATTATAAGTTAATTAGAACCTTTGGTGGAGATCAAGATGCTTTAGTTGAAATTGAAGTTTTGAATGATAATATAACAGGTAGTATTACATTAAAACGGTTTAAGAGTTTTGACGAATGGTCAACTACTAAGATGTTAAGAAAAGGTAAGAATCTAATAGGAGTGATTCCAAATCAGCCAATGGCTGGTAAGGTCGAGTATAAAATTACTCTTCATAGTGCTGGTAAGGATTATGTGCTTACAGAAGAACCTGTAATTATAAGATTCAAAGGTGCTGTTCCAAGAGCAATATTAATACCTCATATATTCTTTATGTTTATGTCGTTGTTGTTCTCATTAAGAGTTGGTTTGGAAGTATTGTTTCGACGAGTTGACACTAAATACTATTCTGGAGTAGCATTAGTTACACTGTTTTTTGGAGGACTGATACTTGGCCCTATAGTTCAAAAATATGCTTTTGATGCATATTGGACAGGCTGGCCTTTCGGACATGATTTAACGGATAACAAAACACTATTTGTATTTATTTTCTGGGTAATCGCCTGGTTTGTATTAAGGAAAAAGCCACAGAATAGATTATGGCCCATATTAGCTGTATTGGCAATGTTGCTAGTTTATGCAATCCCACATAGTGTTCTAGGTTCAGAAATTGATCATACTAAACAAACTACCGAGCAGGATAAATGATATTAACATTTGTCATAATAGCAGCCACAGTTATTGTATCAATTAGTGCTTTCAATAATATTGAACTATTCAGTAGGTTAAAGTTTAATGCATACCTAATTAAGCATTCAAATGAGAAGTGGAGATTTTTCAGTTATGCTTTGGTTCATTCAGGATGGATGCACCTTATTATAAATATGTATGTGCTTTATTCTTTTGGTGGGGTAGTTGAAAAATTCTTTACTGGAAATTTCGGTGGTATTGGATTTCTTTATTATGGATTGTTATATGTTGGAGGTGTTCTATTCTCTACATTAATCGATTTTGGGAAATATAAGAATGATATCTATTATAATGCTGTGGGCGCATCAGGAGCAGTTTCGGCTGTGGTCTTTTCGAGTATCTTGGTTTACCCTGCTGGTAGTATAATCCTTTTTCCTATTCCATTTCCCCTACCATCATGGCTTTTTGGAATTGTATATTTGATTTATTCTGCTTACATGGGGAAAAAAGGTGCTGATAATATTGGTCATAATGCACATTTCTGGGGTGCAATCTTTGGAATTGTTCTTACAGTAATTCTTGTGCCGAATGTGATTCAGGATTTCTTTTCAGCTTTATTTTAATACAAAGTTTATGAAAGCTCTAGTTAATACTATGATGGCATTTTTGATCTTATTATTGATCACATCTTGCGCAGGACCATATACCATGGATAATAGTGGATCAACCATTAACCTTGGACTCGATGATCCTTTTGAAATTCAGCTTGTAAGCAATGCATCTACAGGTTATTCTTGGTCCGTAGTTTCATATGATTCTACAGTAATCCAGCAAGTTGGAGAAAAGAGTTATGAAGCTGACAATGATAAGGTTGGATCTGCAGGACTCTCAATATTCAATTTTAAAACTGTAGGAGAAGGTGAAACGACCTTAACCTTGGTATACAAACGTAATTGGGAGGAACATGCTCTTCATGATAAAACATTTGAAATGAAGATTGTTGCTGGAACAATGGGGAGAATTGAAGAATAAGACTTTATTAGGTTAGTTCAGTCCTGGATCTGATGGAAATTTAGGCCAGTGACTATATTCTTTGCCCAAAGGTTCAAGTAGTTGTTCCCACATGTCTTTAGGATCAATTTTAAGGATATCCTTGTTTAAATTCTTTGATACCAACCATGAATTCCTTTTTAGTTCTCCTTTTAATTGCTCTGGTGACCATCCTGAATAACCAACGGAAAACCTTATATTGTCTGGGGTAATTGAGTTTAGAAGGATCATTTCTTTTACAATATCAATATCGCCACCCCAATATATGCCTGAGCCAATTTCCAAAGCACCTTCAATAATGTCACCCATGGTATGAACAAAGAATAAACTATCTGTTTCAACAGGACCACCTATAAATAGTCGACCATCAAAGGCGGGGAAGTCTTTTACAATATCATTGAATTTCTGTTCTACTGGTTTATTTAGCACAAGTCCGAATGATCCTTCATCGTTGTGTTCTGCCAAAAGTACTACTGATCTGCCAAAGTAGAAATCACCCATAAGAGGTTCCGACAATAATAACCTTCCTTTTGCCGGTCGAAGATTATTTGTGTTCACCTTTATAAATTTGTCAACTCCACTCATGGTCATTCAGTTTTTGATAAAAACAGTTATTTTTACACAATATTTACAGCAAAAAATATACCAATATTTTGAACGTTAAGGATAATAACCACAAATATCGTCAATTACGCGAACAATATTCATTTTTTGAATACCAAAGTTATTCATTTAGTTTGATTGATGGTGACTTAGAGGCCTCTTTTGTTTTCAATCTAAGTGACAAAGTAACTTTTAAGCCAAAAATCAGGATACCTGCAAGGAGTATCTTTTGTTATGGCTCTGTAACTGAGGACGATATTAAAAATTTTGTTTTCCATATGGGAATGGTAGAGCTTGTAAGTTATTGGAAAGCAACTTGCTCCCCAAAGGTTATTATTAGTCCTCATAGTTTGGATAATTATCAGGTTAGTTGGTGGAAAAAACTTTATTTTCATGGCCTAGGAGAGTTCTTTTATCTAAATGATATCCATGTAAATATGGATAATTTTATGCACATTAGTTCCCATGGTGAGAAAGTTAATAAGTCAGAAATAGCACTCGAAAACAATAAAGTATTAGTCCCAATTGGTGGTGGCAAGGATTCCATTGTTACTCTTGAACTATTGAACAAAAGCAAAATAGAAGTAATTCCCTTGATAGTAAACCCTAGAGAAGCTAGTATACGTACCATTAACATAGCAGGATTCGAAGAAAACGAAAGTGTGATAATACACCGTACCATTGATCCTCAGTTGCTAGATCTGAATACTCGAGGTTTTTTAAATGGACATACTCCTTTCTCTGCAATGTTGGCTTTTGTAGGTGCATTTAGTTGTCTGGTCACTGGAGTTTCAAATATTGCTCTTTCAAATGAAAGTAGTGCAAATGAAAGTACTGTTCCTGGGTCAAAGATTAATCATCAGTATTCCAAGACTTTTGAATTTGAGAATGATTTCAATGAATACATAAGAA
>CALCGQ010000034.1 GCA_937901015.1 uncultured Bacteroidota bacterium
CAGTATCATATAATTTTCTCTCAATAAATACATTACCAGTATTAATATTTGAAACCGTTTCAATGTCTTGTTTCATATGAGGCAAAGCTACCTCTACCGATTTCCTATAGTAGTATATTGCTGAATCATATGATATATTATGATTGAAGTATAACTGACCAATATTATTATAAGTATTTGATAAATTATTAATGTTTGGATATACTAAATCATAATCCAAGGCTTTATGATAGGATTTCAATGCTTTCTCAAAGTCGCCAACTTTGGTATATAATACACCTATAGAACCATATAAATATGTAAGAAGCATTGTATCCTTAGCCTGTGTAAGCATTTCTTTGGCATCAAACAATTTCTTGGATGCATCAACAAAATTCTCCTTATCAATTAATATATTGCCTAAGTCGAATAATAGTTTTGCTTTCAAATCTTCAACATCATATTCATCAATAATTTTATTTCCTTCTTCATAATAATATGATGCACTATCCAACTCAAATATTCTCCAATATTCAAGACCAATATTCATTAGTAGTATCGCTTTTTGTCTGGGAAACTGTTCAAAATCAATATTAACTAATCCTTTCTTATAACTAATTACTGCAGCATCCTGTTCTCCATACATACCATAAATTATACCGTTCAGATTATAGTAATTGTATAAACCAGTTTTATAATTTATTCTATGTGAAATTTCTCCTATTGTATCCAAGTACAATTTACTACTATCGGGATAAACGAAAAGAAGCCCTCGGGATTTTTCAATAAGTATATTCACTCGAGAAGTATCTGCCTGATAATTGTTAAAATCCTTCTGAGCCAATAAATTAGCAGAAGTAAAAAGAATAATAAGAAACAGAATTACTGATCTTCTATACATATTGAAACTGTAATTTATTTACTAATTATATGGGTACAACAAATATAGTTTTTTAATTTATATATCTTGGATTGCCATTACTTATAAAAATAATTACAGTGGGTTAATCGAGTTTATTTTACAATTAGAAATATGTTTATTTAGTATGAAACAATAACTAATTATGAAGACTTATTCCACCAGTTGTCATATTATATATTGCTCCAACAATCTTAATTTCACCATTATCCTCCATTTCTTTTAGAATGGGGCTCTTCAATCTAATCTCAGCTACTGCATTCTTAACGTTTTGCTCACATACTGCATGAACAAAGTTTTCATTATCTGATGTTTTATCACCAGCAAAGTCAGATAAGCTTTCTACGGCGGGTCTTATATTGGAAAGCATCTCAGTAATATTTCCCAATTTAACGTTATCGATTGCCGATTTAATTGCTCCGCAATGCTCATGACCCAGAACTAGTATAATTTTAGCACCTGAAACTTTGCAAGCATATTCCATACTTCCGAGAATATCTGTATTAACAAAGTTACCGGCAACTCTCGCTACAAACAAATCCCCGATACCTTTATCAAGAACATCCTCAACAGGAATACGACTGTCGATACATGAAAGAACAATTGCCTTGGGGAATTGACTAAATGTACTATTTCTTACCTGTTCTGAATGATTCCTAGCGGTTAGATCATTATTCATAAATCGCTGATTACCTGCCTTAAATAGTTCAATTACCATATCTGGGGTCAATGCAGCCTGCTCTTCGGCAGTAAATACTTTTTCAACAAGAGGAACAATGGAGTTATGATCAGTATTTGCACCATTTTCATTCTCATCTGATTTTTCCGAAGAAAAATCACATCCGTGAAAACTTATTGTAAAAATTAGAATTATGTATAGTATTGTTCTTTTTCTCATAATAGCTGTGTTATTTATTAACAAGTAGATAAAAGTAATTTATTTTTACTACTTGCATGTTTTCAAAATTATTAATATTTGTATTATCCAACTTATAGCTACAAATACTTCCTATTTTTGCCTATCAATTTTTCACCTTAAAAATGAGTGTTATTAGTAAAAATATTAATATTGGGATAGTAGCTCATGTGGATGCTGGAAAGACTTCTATTACAGAACAGATGCTCGTGGTAGGAGGAGCATTAACTGCTGCTGGAAGTGTTGATAAGGGTACATCTCAAACTGATTGGCTATCTGTTGAAAAAGAAAGAGGGATAAGTATAAGAACTGCAACAGTATCATTTGTTTGGAATAATACTAGCATAAATATTATCGACACACCGGGACATGTTGATTTCTCATCTGAAGTTCAGCGTTCATTTCCAGCAATGGATTGTGTTATACTTGTAGTTTCTGCCGTAGAGGGAGTTCAAGGACATACACTTACACTTTGGAATGCAATCGCCAAGTCTAATCTACCATGCATCATATATATAAACAAAACTGATCGTGCTGGATCAGATCATCAAGATGTATTGATTAATTTAAAGAAAGAATTCTCAACTGAATTACTTCCTCTTAATTCCATACTTAATGAAGGTTCAAATGATATAAACATTGATAGCAATACCGATCTATCGGATGTAGATAATTTTATAGCATATCAAAAGGATATAATTATTAATGGTGATGATAATCTAATTGAGCTTTATATTAACGAGACCCACATTACTAACCAGCAAATTAATAATTCCCTTATTTCACAGGTTAAAGAAAAACAACTTATTCCTGTTTTGTTTGGCTCTGCAAAATTCAATATTGGAACCAAAGAATTACTTAATGCAATTACAAATTTAATAGTTGTACCTGCTGGCGATATTAAAAAACCTGTTTCCGGTATTGTTTATAAAGTAGAGCATGATGCAAAAATTGGCAAAGTAGCAAGTGTTCGATTATTTGATGGTATTCTTAAAAATAGAGATATAGTAGATATAGCTGGTAAACAGGAAAAGATCACACAAATCAGGAAGTCACAAGGACCTAAATTTATTGATGTTGGTGAAATATCCGCCGGTGATACAGCTGCAATATGTGGACTTACATCCGTAAGAGCTGGTGATTACATTGGGAATGATCAAAATGTGATCAAGGATATACAGTTCGCTACTTCGGTGCTAACAGTGAAAGTAATTCCGGGAAAAGAGGAAGACTATTCCAATTTAGTATCAGCAATGCAAATACTTGCTGATGAGGATCCAAATTTAGATATGTTGTGGTTAAAAGATGAACGGGAAATTCATATTAAAATAATGGGGATTATCCAGTTACAAATACTTAAATCTATTGTTAATGAGAGGTTTAATATTGATATCACCTTTGGAAAGCCAACTGTTATCTATAAAGAAACCCCAGCCAATAGTTTTATAGCTTTCGAGGAATATACAATGCCAAAACCATGTTGGGCTGTAGTTAGGTTTGAAATTGAGCCACTCCCTCTTGGTTCTGGGATACAATTTAAGAGTAAAGTTGGCGTAAATAAAATAGCCATTCAATATCAACAGGAAGTAGAAAGAAGCCTATCTGAGGCATTAAAACAAGGTATTCATGGTTGGGAGGTAACTGATATAAAGATCACTCTTATTGGAGACGAAGATCACAATATACATTCTCGTGCTGGTGATTTTGCTGTTGCAACTGCCATGGCATTAATGAAAGGGTTTAGTAAAAATCCGACTACCTTGTTAGAACCAATGTTAGAATACAAGATTGTAGCTCCAGAAGAAAATCTAGGATCTATTATTAGTGAATTAACTCAAAACCGTGCAAATTTTGGTTCTCCTGAAATCATAGTTGATAAATGTATAGTGTCGGGAACAATTCCTGTTTCTACCTCGCTGAATTTTCCAACTACAATCACATCATTAACCAAAGGTAAGGGTAACTTAACTACTAGTTTTGCCGGGTATAAATATTGTTTATTAGAGTTAGGTGAAACTACACCATATAGAGGAGTAAACCCTTTAGAAAGAGCAAAATACATCCTTAAGGCTAGAGGAGCGATTAATTGAAAACATATAACACTATTCAGCAGCAACCATAGAATATGAGCAGTAGTCAAGATAATAAGTTTCTGCGTATTATTGGAGCGTCGGAAAACAACCTTAAAAGTGTTGATGTTCAAATTCCACATAATACATTAACAGTTATCACAGGTGTTAGTGGCTCAGGCAAATCATCACTGGCATATAATGTAATCTACCGCGAGAGCCAAAGACGATTTTTAGAGTCTTTTTCATCGTATTCCAGACAGTTTATTGGTAAACTCGAAAAACCTAATGTGGAAGCCATATCAGGATTAAGACCCGCATTAGCAATAAATCAAAAGGCTAGTATATCGAATCCAAGGTCTACGGTTGGCACCATGTCGGGTGTTTATGATTATCTCAGACTCCTTTATGCAAGAATTGGGATTCAAAAATGCTCAGCTTGCGGTATTCAGATTGTTAACGGAGAGAATCATTGTAAAAATTGCAATACAGAAAATATCAAACTACAATCAAAGTTATTCTCATTTAACTCCAATTACGGAGCCTGTCCGGAATGCAAAGGACTTGGATTAAGTGAACAAATTGATATCCATAAACTAATTGCAAATCCATATCTTACCTTAAGAGAAGGTGCATTGGTTCCTACCACGCCAACAGGATATATTGTATACTCACAGGTTAGAGTTGATGAACTAAATAAGGTTTGTAATGAACATGACTTTTCTGTTGATATTCCTTGGAATAAATTAACTAAGGAGCAACAAGACGTAGTTCTTTACGGGAGTGAAAAGATAAAGATTTTATTTGGAAAGCATTCACTTGAATCACGATTGAAATGGAAGGGTATAACAGCCTTGCCACGTGAAGAAAGTTATTATAAAGGTATGATTCCAATAATGGAAGATATACTTAGACGTGATAGAAATGACAATATATTGAGGTTTGCAAGCTCTTATACATGCAATTCATGCAATGGTACAAGACTTAGAGAGGAAGCAAGATCGGTACTTATTGCTGATATTTCAATTTGTGATCTCTCTGATATGTCTATATCAAAACTAATTAGCTTTCTTCAAAATGTCAGTTTATCCACCAGAAATAATGAAATTGCTAATAGCATACTTGTAGATTCAATCCAGAGATTGAAATACATGCAATTACTCGGACTTGATTACTTAACGCTATCAAGAGAGTCAACAACTCTTTCAGGAGGAGAATCTCAACGCATCAGACTTACATCGCAAGTGGGTGGGGGATTACAAGGGATTCTTTATATACTTGATGAGCCCAGTATTGGACTTCATCCAAGAGATAATAAGAAACTATTGTCGGTACTCAAATCACTAAGGAACAATGGAAACACAGTTGTTGTGGTGGAACATGATGAAGAAATTATTAAATCTTCAGATTATCTTATTGATATCGGACCCAAAGCAGGTATTCATGGAGGAGAGTTACTGTTTCAGGGGAATACAACTGAGTTACTTTCTAATAAAGAAAATTATCCTAGAAGTATTACTGCCAAACATTTGTCATCAACAAAATCAAAAGGATTAAAAAGTACACAAAGAAATACAATTGGTGAAATTCGGATATCCAACTCTTCAAAAAACAATCTAAAAAATATTGATGTAAATTTTAAGCTTAATGCTTTCAATGTTGTTACCGGAGTTTCAGGAGCAGGGAAATCTACATTAGTTCATGATGTACTTGGAAATGGATTAAGAAAAGGTTCATCAAGTAATGGGACCATTGATTGCACAATTCCAATTAAAAGGATAATTGAAATTGACCAATCACCAATTGGAAGAACTCCCAGGAGTAATCCTGCTACTTATACAGACTTATTTGATCATATTAGGGATTTATACTCTAAACAACCAGAATCAATTAAAAGAGGGTTCAAAAAGGGTCGGTTTTCATTTAACAATAAAGGAGGAAGATGTGAGAGATGCGAAGGATCTGGCCAAATAGAACTTGGAATGCACTTTCTTGGTAATATCTCAACCAAATGTGAACTTTGCAACGGCCGTCGTTATAAACCGGAAACTCTTGATGTTGAATATAAAGGAAAGAATATTTATGAAGTCCTACAACTATCAATAGAGGAAGCAATACTGTTTTTTGAAGGGCTTCCTAAGATAATTAGAATTCTCAATCAACTAATAAAGCTTGATGTGGGTTACTTGAAACTTGGACAGCCATCAACCACTCTCTCAGGTGGTGAAGCACAGAGAGTTAAGTTAGCATCAGAGCTGTATAAGAATTCCACCGGACACTGCCTATATATACTGGATGAGCCATCGGTTGGTTTACATAAGGCAGATATATCTTATTTACTGGGCGCATTAAATGAAATTATTGATGCAGGTAATACAGTTATTGTAATTGAACATGATCTGGATATAATTTCAAAGGCAGATCACATAATTGACCTGGGTCCAGAAGGTGGTGATAAAGGGGGTAATCTTATTGTTCAAGGATCACCCTTAGAAGTTTCCAAACATGATAAATCATATACTGGGCAGGCGTTAACAGATTATATCACACCAGAAGTTACACCTAACCTTGTGGACTATACACCAACAACATCAAATATTATTTTTAAGGGAATTACTACAAATAACCTAAAGAATATTGATATTGAGATCCCACTAAACTGCACAACGGTAATTACAGGATTAAGTGGTAGTGGAAAGTCATCATTGGCTTTTGATACAATATATTCGGAAAGTAGAAATCGATTTACCGAAAGCTTATCATCCTATGCAAGAAGAATGATGAGTAAAATAAAGAAGCCAGAGATGGAGGATTGTAAAGGTCTAACTCCGGCAATAGCAATCAGACAAAACAGGGTAGGTAATAATACAAGATCAACAATAGGTACTTTTACAGATATTTATAATCTATACAGATTACTATTCTCAAGGTTTGGTATAGATCGGAACGGGAATCCCACCTCATTTCCAATGTCCATGTTTTCGTTTAATAATATTGATGCAGCCTGTGATTACTGTAAAGGGTTAGGAATTAGCATAGTTGCAGATCCTAAGAAGTATATCACCCATAAAGATCTTCCTTTAATCTCCGGTGCAATGGATGGTTCTAAGCCTGGTAGATTTTTTGGAGATATAAACGGTCAGTATATTAATACTTTAATAGAAGTTGGACTTAAGAATAATATCGATTTCAATGTTCCATTTTCAGAATTGGATTCAACTGCCATTGATATTGCTCTCAATGGTACAGATGATATTGAGTATGAAATAAGTTGGAAATTCAAACGTGGAGGGAGAGAAGGAACACATAAAATGACGACAACTTGGAAAGGTTTTACGGCTTATCTTGAAGAGGAATACCACCTTAAAAAAGATGGCAAACGAGGTGAAGCATATCTTCCAATTGTAAGTGAAGAAGTATGTGTTAAATGCAATGGCAGCAGATATTTACCTAAAGTAAGTGATGTTACTTTTCAAGGGTTTAATATTTCTCAACTCTCACAACTTTCTGTTCAACAATCCATTGATTTCTTTCAAAAAACAAGGAATAGTAAATCTGGTGAAGAATTACTAAAGATAGAATCAACTTTTGATCAAATCGTCGATAAACTAAATAGCATCAAAAAGATAGGGTTAGGATATCTAAATATTAACAGAGCTACTTCTACCCTCTCTGGTGGGGAATCACAACTCCTTAGATTAGCTACACAACTTGATTCCGGCTTAAGTGGGTTAACTTATATACTTGATGAGCCAACAATTGGTTTACATTCACACGACACAAACAATCTCATAAATATAATAAATCAGATAAAGGATAATGGTAATACAGTAGTGCTTGTTGAGCATGATCCCGAAGTAATTGTTAAAGCTGATAATATTATTGATCTTGGACCTGGAGCAGGTAAGAATGGAGGAAGAATAATTGCCAAGGGCAGTCTTGAAGATATTATTAATAATCCTAAGTCCATTACAGGCAGATATCTGAACAATAACAATATTTACAAAAAAAGAGTCCAAAAATCAAATGATATAGCCATAGATATTCGTGGGGCTAAAGCAAACAATCTTAAAAACATTGATGTATTAATTCATAATCAGAGCATTACTTCAATAACAGGAGTTTCAGGAAGTGGAAAATCATCACTAGTATTTGATGTAATATCAAATTCATATAATGCAGGTTCCCCAGTTAATTGTAGCAGAAGTAGCTTCAATAATATTAACTCAATCACATCAATTAATCAACATAAAATAGGTGTATCACCTCTTAGTACCATATCTACTTACACTGGTATTTTTGATGCCATTCGTGATGAGTTTTCAAAACTGCCTGCTTCACAAGAATCAGGCCTAAAGAAATCTCATTTTTCCTTCAATAGTAAAGAAGGAAACTGTACCACATGTAAAGGAATGGGAAATATAAAAGTCAGTATGGATTTCCTTTCAGATGTTTGGGTTGTTTGCGATGATTGCCAAGGTAATAGGTATAAAGATTCTGTTCTAAAAGTAAAACTCAATAATCACAGTATTATTGATGTATTGAATATGGAAGTTAATGAGGCTCTTGATTTTTTTCAACATCACAAAAAAATAGTTCAAACACTTAAAATTCTTCAGGATATTGGACTTGGATATATACTACTGGGGCAATCAACTTCAACACTCTCAGGCGGTGAAACACAAAGACTCAAATTGGCATCCGAGTTAACCAAGTCAACTGGGAAAAACAATCTGTATATTTTCGACGAACCATCCACAGGGCTTCATATGCAGGATGTTGAAAAACTGATGTCGGTTTTTGAAAGGCTAGTTTATGAAGGAAATACAGTCGTTGTGGTTGAGCACAATCTTGAAATAATAAAAAGTTCTGATTGGATTATTGATTTGGGTCCAGATGGTGGTGAGCTAGGTGGTAGTATTGTATACAATGGTAATGTAGATGGTCTAGTTAATTGTTCCCAATCATATACAGGCAAAGCCTTAATGGGTCAAAATAGTGATAATAAAGATTGTTGTGAATGAAATTGGTAAATACAAGCATATCTATCCAGCGAGTCCATATGGCTATCCTGTCCTCCTGTGCAAAGCGAAGGAACTAAAATCAATTATGGATTATACATTTCGTAAAACTTCATTACCAATGACAACTATTGTAAAAGATTGTAATCTTTATGAAGGAACTTTACTTAAGAACTCAAATCAATTTTCAATTTTCATCATTAATATTTCTCGATTTTCATCATAGATTTTAATAATCAATTCACCAAATAATGTATTTGCCCATGCAAACCAACTTCGATTATAATCATATGGGTCATCTTTATGGAAAGCCTCATGCATAAAACCTGTATCTGCGTGAGTTGACTTTAGCATTTTCAGGCACATAGTAATTTCATCAGTATCATTGCTGGTCATGGCACGCAGAATAATTCCCATTGGCCATATTTTTTCTTTACCGGTATGCGGACTTGCCTGACCTTCAGCAGCAATTCCTTTAAGATAATATGGATTACTATTACTTAAAAGGAAAGTACGAGTATTTTGTAGTGGATAATCGCTTTCACTAGCCCCAATGTATGGTAGGGACATTAGAGACGGTACATTAGCATCATCCATAAACACCTTATTTCCAAAGCCATCAACCTCATAAGCAAGTATATTGCCAAATTCAAGATGTTCCGTTATGGCATATCTCTTTATCGCAAAATCAACTTCATCAGCCAGCTCTAAACAACTATTTGCGAATGTTGTATTATCCAGAACTTCTGAATAGATATTATACAATTGCTTTAAGGATATAACGGCGAAAATATTTGAAGGAATCAAAAATGGATATAGTGTCGCATCATCCGAAGGCCTGAACATGGAACAAATTAGTCCAACCGGTTCAATCGGTCTGCCTGTTCCTGAAAAAGTAGGGGCATCGATCATGGCGGTTGTTTTCCTAGTAAAGAAATATGGGGAATTGCCATCCTTCCTTTGTTCAGTTTTAAAGGTATTAAGAATGAGCTTCATCGACTGATCCCAATCATCATCGAATATTGAATCATCACCGGTTAGTTTATAATATTCATTTGACAATCTAATTACATAGCAAAGAGAATCAATTTCCCATTTTCTTTCATGTACTCCGGCAATGGGTGTTGGATTATCACTTTTCCAATGTGATTCTTTTGTAAGATCTTTGTAAAATGCATTTGCATAAGGATCCTTCTGAACACATTTTACCTGCCTATTGACTAAGCCTTTGACCAAATTCTTAAGCTTTTCATCCTGATTTATTAAAGGCATATATGGCCAAACTTGTGCTGTTGAATCCCGCAGCCACATGGCGTCAATATCACCAGTAATAATGAAAGTATCAGGATTACCATCAATCACCTCATAATCAACAGTTGTATCCAATGTGTTTGGATAGCAGTTCTCAAACATCCAGGCAAGTTCTTTATCCTTAATAATGGATTTCACTTCTAATATTTTCTCTTCAACAGCATTACTTGAAAACGTCCTATCTTTTATTGGAGGCCTGTTAGATACAGGCTCTTTTGACGGAAATAGACTTAGTCCAAATGAACTTGATGATAATAATGTTAAACCACTTAAGGCCAGACTGTTTTTTAGTATGAAATCTCGTCTATTCATTTTGTTTTTATCTAGTAGTATTATACTTGATTAAAAAAAAATCCGCATTAACTCCACAGTTGTTAAGTACAAAAACAAACAGAGTGTTAACCCAAGAATTATATTTATCGTAATGGAATTCCTATCCTTTTTAACCCACTCTTTCTTATTATTTAACCATAATAATGAAATTGCCAAGAATGGCATAAATAATGCGCCAATAACTGAATAGGCCATTATTAACCAAATGGGTTTTTGAAAATAAAGGATAATAACTGGAGGAAAGGCTAAAAATGCTAGAAAGTACTTATAGTAATTTGTGTTTTGCAGTTTATTGATGTTGGTATTTTCTTTTCTCCAAGTTGATACAAAATCTGCAAAAAGATAAGGAACACCTTGCCAAACACCCAACATAGAACTTGTTACAGCTCCCCAGAAACCAAGTAGAAATATATAGCTACCGATACTTCCAACTGTGCTTTTCATTTCTGAAGCCATTGCAAGTACGATTTGGCTACTCTTTACGATTTCAGGTTTTAAGTTTGCTGAAATTATAACAATTGCGATTCCAAAAACAGCAGTAAGCACATAGGCCGTAGCCAAATCAATTCTGATTCTCTTAAGTTGATTTCTTCCTTTCCAGTTTCTTTCCGAAATCCAATAACCATAACTTAACAAAGTAACACTTCCTCCTACTCCACCTATTATGGCCATAACATAAGGAGCCGATCCTTCTTTTATCACTGGTAAAGCGATGCCTGCCAATACTCCATTCAAATCAGGTGCAATTAAAATAACACTTGTTATTACAATTATAAAAAGAAGAGCTATAATTATTTTCATCACTATTTCAAACCTGCGATAATTGCCCCACATCACAAATACAAAGGCCAGCACAGAATGAATTATGCCCCATTCATTAACTGTTAATATTGGCCAAAGTGAATGGGCTGCAAGACCAGTGGCAGCAATCAAGGCTGCAGCTACTATAAATGACCAGAATATTAGATAGATAATGAAATACCATGGAAATATGGATGGAAGTTTCTTTATCCAAGCTTCGGGAATAGAGAGGCCTGTTGACAATTGCCATCTGCCAATACCTTCATTTAATACATATTTCAAAACAGCGCCAAGTACAACGGCCCAAAGTATGGAATACCCGTATGATCCGCCACCCACAGCAGCTGCAATCATATCACCAGCTCCAATTCCGGTGGCGGCAACTACTATTCCAGGACCAATATATTTAAGATTGCTTTTCAATTCTAGTTTTTAGAAAGTAGGAAAGTAATTGGAATATGTAATCTGTTTCTCCAAGCCTTTTCACTATGATTGGCGCCAACGAATTTCTTTGTAATCCAATTTGATGTTGTGTACCCAGATATTTCCATTACAGAATCTACCCTAAGCTGAGATGGTTCATATAATCCATCAAGGGTATGTGTACCATAATCATAATAAATCCTGTGAGACATTGGATCGGGAATATTCTTGGATATATAATCCACAAAAGAACCTGGAATTGGGTTATTCGTTGTATCAAAAGTACCTACCCAATGAGTTGACAAGCAACCTGCACCACCAAAAACTTCGGGGTATTCACAGATCCCATACATGGATATCAGTCCTCCCATGGATGAGCCCATAATTATGGTATTCTCCTTGTCCGGAAGTGTGGAATATGTGTAATCAATTATTGGTTTTAATTCATTAACAATGAATTGTAAATAATTATCAGATTGTAAACCATATGCAAACAAGGTAGCTGTATTATATCTGCGGGCATTGAGTAATAATGAATCCTGATATTTGATATCCAACGACTCAAATGGTTTCTGAGGGAAATATTCGCTATGTCTACCTTCACCGGAATTCCAAATTCCCACTACAATGCACTTCTTAATTTTATTATTATCTATTAGGTCTGATATTATCTCATCAACACCCCATTCCTGATTATTCCATGTTTTTGATCCATCAAATAACATTTGACCATCATGCATATAAATAACGGCATATTTTTCATCATTAGAATAATCCTTAGGAAGCCAAACATCAACATTACGGAGTGATACGAACTTTGAAGGAAAGTTTTCAAAACGTTCAACTGATCCATCGGAAATATTTAGATCGGTTTCTACTGTATTGAACTTAGAACAACCTGATATTATGACAATTATTGAAAGGAATAGTACTATTTTTTTCATTACCAATTATTTATTAGCAAATGTAAGAAATAGTGAGGTTGGAATTCTTTACATGAATTCAGAAATATCAATCTCTTTGTACTAATTATAATTTTCTGAGAGTGTATAAACTAAATCATGCTGAATAAAAATATGTTTAAGAAAAACATAGTCGCTAATTATAATTTCAGATATACTCTTCTCTAACTCCTTTAATATTAGCAACTTGTTCAATAACTATTCAATATCTCCAACCAATACACCAGTTATGCCCCAATGATTAAAACTACCACCTTCATCTTCACCTTGGTCAATTACAACCTCAATGGTGTGTTTTCCTGAACTAAGATTGTTTAACTCAATATAATATGGAGGAGTAAGAGTAGCTGGACACCAATTGGATCTACTTAAATCACTTGATGACAAACCATTACCAAAATTACCGGAAGCAGGATTATATAATCTGAATGAGGCACAATCAGTTCTCCAGGGAATTGTACTAAAAATTTGTTTTCCATCAATGAAAATTTGATTTAGTTTCGGATTAAACTCATCTCCTCCACCCCAGCCTCCATGGCCTGTTGAAGTGTAGAGCAATCTAAGATTATTAATCGAATCAGGGATTTTAAAATCAACAACTAATGTGTCGTTATCAAATAATCTGCCATACTCCTGGCTCGACATTTCCATGATATTAACGGTACTAAAAAGTGGTTGTATGTATTTACTCCCATTTACCTTACCATTAAAGGAAGGATAAATATTTAAATCGAGATTCACTCTATGTCCGCCCTTATCATAATTACCAATAAATACTCCAACCCATATTTCATCAACATCAGCAGGAAACATAGTTGTAATATCTTGATTATATATGGCTGCATCTTTCCATGGATAGTTATTAATTATCCTAAGATCATTAAAATGTCCAACACCAAAGGAAGTAAAGAATCTCATTAATTCAATTTGAGGGCTATAATTCTCAGTTGCTACAATTCCCTGATACTTTTTCCCATTATTATCATAATACAATGGTAGTATACTCAATCCATCACTCAAAGCATCTAACATAGATATCTCACTATTATTTGGAACAATCGCAAATACAGATCCTGTGCGATCATAGGCATCACCAGCTGACCAACAAGTAAGTTTCGCATATACTTCATCACCACTATTCACTGATTCAGAAAGTAGTACCTTTTTAAGGATAACTGCTCCTTTTGAAAAATGGTAAACTCCTGAAACAGAGTCAAAATCGTTTCCTGTCCAATGATCTGGATCAAAGTTAATTGTTTCATTTTTAAAAACAGATATGGTTTCATATCTGGACTTAATCTTTAATTCTTCCAGTTCAGGATCAGTTAAAATTACACAACTGTCAATGGGAAAACCATAAGATTCATTGTCAGATAGAGTAATAATCGAATCGGCTATTAGGGTTCTGTTTCCATTAATTACAACTTTTAGCACCAAAGCATTCTCATTTGGAATATATCTACTATAGGGAGAACCCTGAAGGCTAGACTCTTCTGTATACCAGACATCTATACTGTTTGAAAACACCTTGTAAGAAGCTAAACTACATTTATAACCAAGTATTGTTTCGGTATCATCCTTTAGTACAGATTCTGGTAGAGAATCAAAGGAATAAGTTGTGGCAAATAGATTATCAATATATGAGAGAATTGTTACATTTTGTTTATTTCCGTAATCCATAAAATATCGGATTTTGTCATAGGGTTTTGACAAATAAACAATTCCATCATTATATAATATTGTATGAACTGAGCTCGTATCTGCTATTCCATTGTTATAGTAATGATAATAAACTTTCTGTGATTCTTTATTATCTTGAGCTTTAAGATTAAAAAAGCTAAGAGCTAATATTAGAACAAATAAGTAATGCATATTATTTATTTTGACCATTTTGATGTTTTTTTGACATGGCTATTATTAAAGCAAAGAGACCAATTGTTATTAGAATAGATCCCAAAGAACCACTCTCCTCTTTTAACGTGGTATTAGCAATTGTTCCAAATGCGATTAAAACTAAGCTGATGAAAAAAAACTGTTTGTGGTTAAGCTTTCGTATGTTCATCCTTTGGATTATCTGTGAAATCAATTAAAGGCAGTACTAACTTTTCACTCAATATCCGTGCTTCTTGCAATGCTCCATCTTTAGTCTTGATTTTTAAAATGGGAATACGCAGCCTTAAGTCATCACTTAACATATAAACCAGATAATTATTTGGTTTCGAGCTAATACGTCTATTACTCTGGCTACTTATAGTAGAAGATGAGTTGTTTTTAAGAACTGTTATACTTGTATAAGGATTCATACTTTCCCAATCACCAACCATAAACAATCCAAAAAGTTTTGTGTACTGTTTGAGCATATTTGTATCAGTATTGATCCTTGTTCCTGTGTATGAAAATGTAAATAAGGAACCAACTAAAACTAGAACTACTCCAGCCCATGAATTAATTGTCAGAATACCGACTAAAAGAAGTATTCCTCCTGTAAAGGTACCCACAGCGCCAAATGTTTGATCTATTCTATTGCTAATAATTGCCATACTAACTAGTCTTCAGAAAGAATATTTTTAACCCTGCCAACTTCTCCAGTAACAAGGATTACCTTGATCCCATGATGATGTTTTGGAGCTTTTGTAAGTATACCTTTGACAATACCCCAGGTTAATTCACCACTTCTTTGATGTTGTTTCTTAATCACTTCAACTTCATCACCAACCTTGATATTTGCTCTTATTGTTCCATCCATATTACATACAGTATTCTATCTTATAAATTCTAAAATGTAAAATTACGATTTATAGGGGTATTATATTACTTTGATTTCAATTTGTTATCCTTGTTTAGATTAACAATAAATTAGCTTACAATCTGCTCTTTATGATATTTTTTATACTTTTGTTCGTAATTATACGAACAGTATGGAAATAGTAAGTGTGATATCATCTGAGCAGGAGAAATTAGCCAGATATGCAAAAGCTCTTGGACACCCTGTTAGGGTTTATATTATAAACCTTCTCTCAAAGCAATCATGTTGCTATTCGGGAGATTTGTCCGACGAACTGCCCATAGCAAAATCCACTCTTTCACAACATTTAAAAGAATTGAAAGAAGCCGGACTTATACAGGGAGAAATTGAATCACCACGAATTAAATATTGTATTAATAAAGATAATTGGTTTGAAGCCAAGACATTATTAAACAACTTGTTAAAATAATTAAATAACTCAAGATGAAAATTAAAGTACTTGGAACCGGATGCTCAAAATGTGGAACATTAGAGCAATTAACCATCGATACTGTTAAGGAAATTGGTATCGAAGCAACTGTTGAAAAAGAACAAGACATTATGAAAATAATGGAGTATGGTGTTCTTCAAACTCCCGGACTTGTAATCAATGATAAAGTTGTTATTAACGGGCGAATTCCTTCAAAAAAAGAATTAATTGAACTCATTACTAAAAACCAATAAAATGAAAGCTATTACCTTATTAATTATGCTTATTCCTATGTTGTTTTTTACAACAGGAGTAATTTCGCAAACTGATGAAAAAAGTTCACAAGAAGTGATTACTGATGCTGCAAAAGTTGAAGTTTATTATTTCCACAATACAAGGAGATGCCAAACATGTAATGCGGTTGAAGAGGTTACCGTTGCTACCATTAAGGAGTATTATTCAAAGCAATATGATAGTGGTGAAATTACTTTTCAATCATTGAATCTTGAAGAAGATTCTGGTGAAGAAGCAGCTCGTGAATTAAAAGTTTCAGGTCAAACTCTTCTCATTATTAAGGATGGAAAGAAAAAGGATCTTACAAACGATGCATTTATGTATGCAAAATCAAAACCTGAGAAACTTAAAGATAAGATTCATAAGGTTATAGGAACAATTTAATTCATATATAGTGGATTATCTTACAACATTATTGGAGAACACTTCTTTTCCTCTTCTAAGTGCGTTTATTCTTGGATTAATGACTGCCATAAGTCCTTGTCCGCTTGCAACGAATATTACTGCCGTTGGCTTTATAAGCAAGGATATTGAGAACAAAAACAGGGTTTTTATTAACGGTCTTATTTATACACTGGGAAGAACAATTGCATATACAGGACTTGCTCTCATATTAATGTATAGTGCTGATCAATTTGCATTAAAAGGCTGGTTTCAGACAAATGGAGAAAAGTTCATAGGCCCCATACTTATAATAATTGGCTTTGTTATGCTTGATCTGATAAAATTCAATTTACCTGGGTTTTCGAGGTTATCTGAGAGGATTGAGAAAAAAGGTATTGTAAATTACTGGGACGTCTTATTACTTGGAATAATCTTCGCATTAGCTTTTTGTCCATACAGTGGTGTTCTATACTTTGGGATGTTAATACCTTTGGTTATCAGCAGTCCTGAAGGCATTACTCTGGCAGTTTCCTTTGCAGTAGCTACAGGAATTCCTGTAATATTATTTGCATGGCTTCTCGCTTATACTGTTTCAGGAGTTGGAAGTGCCTACAATAAAATTAAAATTTTTGAAAAGTGGTTTCGTAAGGTAATTGCAATCCTGTTTATTGCAACAGGTGTATATTATATTATCGAAGTTTATCTATAAGATACTGATTAAAAGTCTAGAACGTATTATGGAAACAAGCAAAGAAATAAAAATCCTTATTGGGATAATTTTTTTCTTCCTTCTCGCATTTTTTATGCCTTTGGAAAATCTTCGATTTCAGGAAGCAATTGATGCAACTTTTGATTTAGCTCAATGGTATGCCAGAGAGCATGTTATACTGTGTCTTCTTCCGGCATTCTTCATAGCTGGTGTAATATCAATCTTTGTTAGTCAGGGATCAGTACTAAAATATTTTGGAGCCAATGCAAAAAAATGGTTAGCATATTCCATTGCATCGGTCTCAGGTACAATACTTGCCGTTTGCTCTTGCACAATATTACCTCTCTTCTCCAGCATTTATAAAAGGGGAGCCGGTTTAGGCCCTGCGATTGCATTTTTGTATTCAGGTCCTGCAATAAACATTCTAGCTATAATCCTAACAGCAAATATTCTAGGATTTGAGATGGGACTTGCAAGAGTTGTTGGAGCGGTGATTTTTAGTATTGTAATTGGCGTTGCAATGTCATTGATATATAGTAAAGAGGAAAAAGTTAAAGCTGAAGAGCAAATGAATATTGTCCCGCCACCAGAAAAACGTCCCATTTGGCAGACTTCCTTTCATTTCTTCACACTTGTGCTCATATTAGTATTCGCAAATTGGGGTAAACCCGGCGGTGATAGTGGAATATTGACATGGATATGGCTTAATAAATGGTACTTAACTTCATTCTTTGGGTTATTATTGGTGTATTCATTAATCTCAATACTAAAGATACGTTGGTGGTGGGTTATAACAGGGCTTGCCTTGACAACTGCAAGTGCTTTCATTAGTCCTACACCATTGATTCCAATGGTAGTTGGAATTGCTTCACTAAGCATAATAACTTTATTTGATGGAGGTGATAATAAAGAATGGACATTATCAAGTTGGGATTTTGCTAAACAAATTATGCCCTTGTTAGCACTTGGTGTTATTGCAGCAGGATTTTTACTTGGCTCAACACATGATAATACTCATATCGCTGGAATTATCCCTGAAATATGGATTAGCAATCTTGTTGGCGGAAACTCAGTTTTTGCAAATTTCTTTGCTTCAATAGTTGGTGCGTTTATGTATTTTGCAACATTAACAGAGATTCCTATTCTACAAGGTTTATTAGCAGCTGGCATGGGTAAAGGCCCTGCTCTAGCTCTATTATTGGCTGGTCCTTCCCTATCTCTGCCAAATATGCTTGTAATAAGAAGTGTTATTGGATTGCAGAAAACACTTGTTTATGTTGGACTAGTAGTTATTATGGCTACAATATCGGGGTTGATTTATGGGAGTCTTTTTTAATAATGAGTAAATGTTGAAATGAATAAATGCTAAAATGATCAATAAGTTTGTTCGAATAGCCGTATTAATAATTCCCATTGCCTTACTGATATTGTTGTTCAGTCAAAAATCAAATTTGCAAAAATATATTTCAAAGGAAATCAAATCACAAGTTGGTTCAGAAACAGCACTTAAAATGGACCAGCAAATTGATTCTCTCTATAATTATTCCATCAACAATAAGAATTACAAGCTCACTTTTCTTGAAATTGGAGCCAAAGGCTGTTCAGCTTGTAGAAAGATGGAATTGGTTCTGGATGATCTTAGAGAGGAATATCCCATGTCTGTTAAAATAGTATTTATCAACATTCTAATAGCCGAAAATCAGGAAATAATGAAATATTATGGAGTTGTATCAATTCCAACACAGATTCTACTGGATAATACTGGTAGCGAGTTCTTCAGGCATACTGGCTATATTTCAACTAAAGATATTTCTAAAGTAATTGATAGTAAAATGGTAAAATAGGTCTCTCTATTTCCACCTTCTCTTAGCCCAGTTGTTCTGTTCCTCCTTGTTATGAAATGTCCAAGCTATTACACGGCTAGTTTTATTCCCCTGCCCCATTGGCAACATTACAACTTCCTCAGCTTCTGCATTTTTCAACGAAGCATTGACCTTTTTAACATTATTATGTTTCGAAATAAGGGCAGAAAACCATAAACATGATGAAGATATCTTCTTACTCTGAATAATCATGTCATTCACAAATTTCAACTCACCTCCTTTACACCAGAGTTCATTGTTTTTCCCACCAAAGTTGAGAACTGGTTTTGAATCATTGTTCAAGTTCAGATTTTTCAGTTTTCTGGTTGTGGCATCAATTGCCTCCTCCAAAGATCCATGAAAAGGTGGATTGCATACAACTAGGTCAACTTCTTCCTTAGGTTTCAGAATATTCAAAAGTATATCATGAGGGTTAGCTTGTAACCTTAGTTCTACATCTTTTTTCAAATTTGCATTTGAAGAAACTATTTTTTGAGCAGATTCAAGTGCTACATCGTCGGTATCAACTCCAATGAAAGACCATCTGTATTCATTATTCCCAATTATTGGATATATACAATTTGCACCAACACCGATGTCGAGGCAGCTAAACTTGGGACCCTGTGGAATAGTTCCGTAATTTATTAAAGCTAATAAATCAGCTATATGATGAATATAATCGGCACGTCCTGGTATCGGTGGGCATAAGTAACCTTTAGGAATATCCCAAAATGAAATATTATAATAGCTATACAGAAGTGCCGTATTAAGCGAAAGAACTGCCTTTGGATCAGCAAAGTCTATTGAATCATCACCATATTTATTTTTTTTCACATATGGTGCTAGTTTGTCATATGCTTTAACAAGAGAGTCAAAATCATATCTATTTCTGTGTCTATTTCTTTTGTGGAGCCTGTCCTTACTAGTAGTTTTAACTCCTTTATCTTCCTCTGATTTTAGATGTTTTCTTTTTTTCTTCATGGTAGTCTAGTGCTCATGTATGATATTACCTCTTTATAATAATCAGTTAAGCGTCTGTAAAAGTATATTATAGAATAACACATGTACATTTAATGTCATTATTTCTTTTCTCAAAAAAAATATATTTAAAAAAAAGTTTGTCATTAATGAAAATGTTTATAATTTAGCCGACCGTAATACTTATTTAGTCGGTAAGTATATTAAATAAAATACTTTGTACTAAAAGTAACATTAAAATAAACATTTTCAATATAATTAATTATCATGAAAACATTAAAAAATAAAACATTAGCAATTGCATTTTTGATGATATCAAGCATCGGTGCAAATGCACAGGACTTCCATTATGGAATAAAATCCGGGGCCAACTTTGCAGTTCAATCAGAAATTGCAAATTATTTTGACAACAACAATATCAGAACAGGACTAAGTGCCGGAGCATTTGGTAACTACGGTATTAATAATTGGTTAACACTTCAGGCAGAACTAAACTATGATCAAAAAGGTGGTAACACAGAAACTACAACCAATAAGTATGATTACTTAACAGTACCTGTACTAGCAAAATTCTCTCTTGGTAAAAGCGACAGAAGTGACCTAAGGTTTAATATAAATGTGGGTCCTTACGCAGGATATCTATTGAATGCAGAAAGTGATATAGAAGGAGTTACAACAGACTTGAAAGATAACACTGAAGGATTTGAGTTTGGCGCAATTGGTGGTTTTGGTGTGAGCTATCCAATCGCAAATAATAAAATTGTATTCGATGTAAGAATGGGCTTAGGTCTTACATCTTACGATAAAGTTGATTCAGACCCAAGTAATAAATATATTGGAGTAACTCTAGGATATGAGTTCTAATTTCGTTTTTTGAATTATAATTGTAAGTCTCGGGCCATTTGGCTTGGGACTTTTTTTTTGCTATATATGCATCCAGATTGCAAATCCGGATTAGCAGAAGTATACGGACCGAAAGCCATAACAAACTATGATTATGTCATGTAAACATCCGGATTACAAATCCGAATGAGCGATGGTGTAAGAAAGATTATCCGCTGCATGCGTCCACGCTTGCAGTTTTTATCAAATCATTTCAAATGCATGCTAATAAGATTTGTAATATCACTGCTAGAAAATATTACATTTTGATTTTGTTTTATACTATTATCGTATGGATTACAAATCCTATTAGCCTGTATACCTGACATATCAGCATCGGGTTTGCAAATCCGAATGAGCGTTGTGGCAAATCCGAATGAGCGGCTGAGTCAATTATTCCTCATTTTCATAATAAATCTTATAGAATTTCCTACCGTTACTATCCTGGCCCCGTTCAATTAAATCCTTATCTCCATGAATATAAACATGGAAATTCTTATCCAACTTAAGTACACTTTTAAAGGCACGTGCTTGCTTCTTAACTGCTTGATTAGAAATCTTAAAGCTATCATTTGAATCCATTTCGTTTTCTTCTCGATATGAGTTATCAAATTCTTGAAAGGAATTAATTATATTAGTATCCTTGAATACACTTTGTTCAAATTCCTCCTTGTCAAAGGCTTCATTATTTTTAAAATAGTCAACAGTTCTATTTAGCAGATCAATTTTTTCAGTTTTTGATATATCCAATTCTTCTGGTAGCTTTTTTGTTACAAAATCCTTGGTAATCTTCATAGTATCTTTCGTGCTATTATACTCGTCATTACACGGAACAATCTGCAAAAAACCATTTAGCCAATATTGCGCTTCAGATGACTTGTTGGTATTGTCTACCACTAGGACTCTATACCCCTCCTCTTTTAGGGTATTAAATATAATGCAAGCTTTATCAATACCCTTCAATTCAAAACCAAATTGATGCTCAATATCAAAACTCTTCGATTTGTTATACATCTTCAAAAACGGGACACTACTTTCAGATTTAAATATTCCAATTGCATCCACACTTTCATTGTCGAAAATAGTATTGCTGAAATGTACAATGTTTAGTTCACCTGACTTTATCTTAGGATGATCCGAATAATCATACAATAGCTTAGCAATGTTTTGAGATTCACCAATAAAAACATCAGGTATGGAAAAAATCTTCCTGACAATTGAATATATCTCATTCATTTGCAATTCAATTGTATGCGTAAACTGATGATATTCAACAGGCTTGAATTGCTGTAGAAAATACTTTAGCACAAAACCGAGCGTTTGTTCATTCTGAATGGTTGTAAGCTCATGAGATAAAGAAACATTTTCATCTTTATTCCTATTTCCTATATGATGTGTTATTTGTTTTTCAATTTTAACTTCAGTGAGGTCTAAATGTGCCATTAAAATATTTTTTGTTTTGTTGTAATTATCTCTTTTACCAGTGATTATTATCAAATCGAACTGTTATTCGGCATTGAACTCAACTGATATTTTGTATTTTCAAATATCAATAAATAATAATTCAAAAAAAAGTGTCTACTCACTAAAAAAAATTAAATAAAAATCAAAAACCTTCGAATCGCTTATTCCATAAGGATTGAGCAATATCTTGATTTACAATATTATTGTTATTCATGCTTTTATTATCGTTTTACAATAATTAATACTTGTTTATTAATAATATTTGTTTTTACTTTGCATTGAAATTAAAACTAAATATTATGGAAGCTTTAAAAAAACCCACCAGTATAAAAATAATTTACTGGTTAACTAATATCACATTTTGGATATATATAGTATTTGCGATACTAGGTTTAATATTAGTAGGAGCATTACTATTTTTCGACCTAGACGACTTACAACTTCATGTTGGAATACCTGTAATGGTAGATGTAATCGAAAAAGGTACCCTTGACCTTAATATGCTTAGCTCATTAGCTGAAGTACAATTTGTAGAGATGACCGGTAAAGTTCATTTCGTTAATACTCCACCCGAGGTTGGTAGAGTATATGCAATATTCATTTTTTCTGTTATCCTACTATTCCTCTACATATTCCTGATATTCAAAAGATTCATAGGGAATGTTTATGATGGATTATATTTTGATATGAAAAACATCTTATTATTAAAACGAATCTCTTACACACTGGTTATAATATGGTTATTCACCGCTTTTTATGCATATTTCCAATATTTCTTTTTGGTAATTAACATGAATTTCGAAACAATTAACATAACGAGTGATATCACTACCTATCCAATTATTCTATTGGTCGCATTGTTTATTTGGGTATTATCTCACATTTTTGCCGTTGGTTGCAAGTTAGAGGAAGAAAACAAATTAATTGTATAGTATCATGGCTATAATCGTAAACTTAGATGTGATGCTGGCTCGAAGAAAAATGAGCCTTACTGAACTTTCAAATAAAGTTGGTATCACCATGGCTAATTTGTCCATCCTTAAGAAAGGAAAGGCTAAAGCCATTAGATTTTCAACACTAGAGTCAATTTGTGAAACACTTGAATGTCAACCGGCAGACATTCTTGAATATACGGTTAATTCTTAGAATCATGAGTAATAAAAAAGAAATTAGAGAATATCATATTGCAGGAAGTAAATTAGTATGTACTATCTGCAACAGCTCTTTATTTTGGACAAGAGAGACCCTTATGAATACAGTTGGCATGAGCCTTATGAACCTTGATTGGGCAAATAAAAGGGCTACAAACTTCGTATGTGACAAATGCGGATATGTACATTGGTTTCTGGAAAAATAAGAATTACCTTCTTCTTCCACCTCCCCCGCTTCTACCACCTGAGGGTCTACTTCCCGTATTCGGTCTGGAGTTACTACGCTGCATCTGTTGAGATGAACGATTATAATTCTGGTTACCTTGGTTACGGTTCTGATGAGTTCTATCAAGTTGTTGCTTCTGATTTTGACTCGCTTGACGTTGTTGGTTAGTCCTATCCCTATTTTGTGTGTTAGATTGAGCATTGTTTTTTCTGTCCTGGCTAATTGCAGGTTGTTGAGCCTTCCTATTAGACTTGCTATTGTAATTACCGCTCTTATCTCTTTGATAAACATTTCCACTTCTATCGGTATACATATTATTTGCTTTTCCACTAGTGCGAGCTCGGTTATTTACATTATTTGATCCGTTTGCTCTATTTATATTCCCTGACCTTTTAACACCATTGCTTCTGTTATTGTATACATTTCTATGAGCATTTCTATTACCGGCGGCATATCCAGCACGATATCCACTATTATATCCATGGCGGTATCCATGATGATAACCATGTCTGTATCCCCCATAATAACCTCTGGGGCCCCAATAACCAGCTCGGTGGGGATGAAAACTCCAACTCATCCAACCATAACTGAAACCAACTGAAAAGCCCCATCCTGTCCATGGATTATAATGCACACCAAAACCCCATGTTACAGGTCTTGGATAGTAGTAGGTACCATACCATGGTTGATAGTAATATCCAGTTCCATACACAACAACTCCATTATAAACATAGCAATTGGTATAACCAGGAAGATATCCCACGTAAACAACAGTAGGAGATGAATCATAAATATAGGCGTACTTAACATTATAAACAGGTGCTTCTGGGGGTATCTGATCCACTTCATCTGGTCTAACCACACATACTTCCCATGGTCCTGTTGCTTTATCACTTATAAACCATACAGCATCATCAACAACATAATATTTCTTTTTTATTAACATTACTGTTTTGTCAGTATTTACCGCATATGACACATCCGTACCTTCAATATTTTCAAATTTTGGATTTCCATCATAACTAACTTCAACGGTAGCTGTCTTTCTGTCAATTTCAGCAGTTTGAGGAATTGATTGTTCCAACAAAGCTGTCTCAGCTTCACTTGTTCCTGGTATACTTGTTCTTACAGATGCCATATCTGAATCATCAGGAATCTTTACAAAATCTGCGGGAAGGTCTTTTGGGTCCTGAAATTTCCAGTCACCATCTTCCAAAGATTTTGAGAAATACCATCTTCCTGCAAGTAACACATAATGATTTTGAGATGCAATATCCATTACGATATCATTCTCTGAATTTGATACATATAGTAGATTAGTTCCATCAATTGGTTTGTAATCTATCTTTCCATCTACAGTAATTAATTCAGCAGATTTATCAACAACTATAAGCTCAGGTGCTTCCGTCATTGCCTGACTGATAGAATCTAATTCTGCATCCTGCTTTGATTTTTCTGCAAACTTTTTAATGTTCGATGGTACCTTTTCTGTTGTCTTCCATCCATTAAGTATATCTTTCGAATGGTACCAGAATTTACCTCCAAGTATATAGTAATCACTGTTTGGTGAATCTTTTACAATAAAAAATGGAGTGTTAACAACAAACTCAAGTCCTGAGCCATCATCCGTTTTCAGAATCGGCTCACCGTCAATTATCATTAGTACAGCAGGTTTAGTTCTGAAATATATCTCTGGTGGATTATTATTAATCTGATCCGATAACTTATTAAGATCTTCTACTTCATCCATACTGGCCAATAATCTGTCAAGTGACATTTCCAAATTCCATGACTCTATTTCCTTACTGAGTAAATCAGAGAAATTCTTTGTTTTTTCTTCGTCCACCAATTCTGGGAAATGAGTTTTAAGGATTTGCATTTTCTCCAAAACTACAGTTCGATTGTCAAAATCTGTTGACATTGTTGCCCTGAACCATACTGCACCAAAAATTATATCGTTTTCTTTGGGCTTAATTGTAACTGCCATCCTACCTTCTAGTAGATTGTTTTTAAACGACTCAAGCTGTGGCTGATAAAGAGTTGTCACATGACCGTCTTTCGATTCAATTTCGATGGGCCAGCTTAGTTTTGGCACATCGTCTTGAGAAAATACATTGGTATTGAATAATAATAATATGGAAAGTAAAAAGGTTATTATGGATTTCATATGGATACTTTTATGTAAGAAATGCAATAATACTAACTTATTTCAGAGAATATTATTGAGTGAAATAATCAATTTTACAATCTTTAACAAATTCCATACCAAGGATGTTTAATAATTAAGATTTACTAAACTTAAAGTCTTTCATACCAAAAAGGAAATTAATTTTTATGACAATACAATCCCCACTAGGAAATATTTCGGGTAGATTTACTTTTTCAATAATAGCTGAAAGGCTTCTTTATAAGTATCGCTCACGGGTACAAGTGTATTAGCTATTGAAATACGGTTTTTTTCAACACTTACTACTTTATTTAATGCAACAATATATGACTTGTGCACTCTAATGAAGCTTTCAGATGGTAATATCGTTTCAATATTCTTAAATGTTTGCAATGTCATAACCTTTTCATTTTTGGTATGAATCATCAGATACTCTTTCATACCTTCAATGTATAGTATGTCGTTAAAATCAATACGTTGCATCCTAAATTCCGTTTTCACAAAGAAATAGTCTCTTTTATATTTGGGTCCCGATGTTTCCAACTCTCTTTTACCAGAGAAATAATCAAATACCTTGTCAATTGATTGCATGAATCTTTCAAAGGATATGGGTTTCAGCAGATAATCTGAAACATTAAGATCAAACGCAGTTAATGCATATTGATCATATGCAGTCGTGAGTATAACTTTAGGTGAATTACGGAGCGTTTTAATCAGCTGCAACCCTGTAAACCCTTCCATTTCAATGTCTAGAAAAATTAAATCAATATTTTGTGATTGCAAAAATGATATGGGTTCAATACCATTATCAAAGGTCTTCTCAAGTTTAAGAAATGGTACACGTGATATATAATCTTCCATTAATTTAATGGCAGGCAATTCATCATCAATAACTATACAACTAATACTCATCTGTGTCGATTATCAGGTTAACAATAAAATCATCATCAGGCTCAGTAATCAATAACTCATGTTTGCCTGGATACAATAATTCCAACCTTCGTTTAATATTCTTAATACCCAAACCACTTTTATTCTCACTTTCAACACCAACAGATTTCTTGACTCTATTTTTGCAATTAAATAATATCCTATGCTTCACTATGCTAAGATCAATTACAATAGAGTCTTTAACACTAACAGTTCCATGTTTAAAAGCATTTTCAATAAATGGTAAAAAAATCATTGGAGGTATAATAACACCTGCTGTTATTCCTTCAACTGTAAATTTAACAAAATCATTTTCTTTATATCTAAGTCTTTGAAGAGAAATAAAATTCTCGATATAGTCGATCTCCTTCTCCAGCAATACCTTATCACTTGATGCATCATAAAGCATATACCTCATAATATCAGATAGTTTTATAATAGCAAATGAGGTTTTTTCAGGATCAGTTGTAGTGAATGAATTTATATTATTAAGGGTATTAAACAAAAAATGAGGATTTATTTGTGACCTAAGTAAAGCTAATTCAGTAACTAAATTTGCTTTTTCAAGCTCTTTAGTTTTTTGATATTTGCGAAACCAGTCTACGGATAACCCTAAAACAATTGCGTATAAAGCAGCCAATATTGTATGTCCAAGGCTTGACTTATATATCATTATCGCGTCACTATAATTATCAATCCTATCAGTTAAGTAATAAACACTGCTGTATATTAAACCATAGATGGCGAAGAATAATATCGCCAAAAAGGAGTAAACAACCCTTTGCTTATTATAAATAAACCTTGGAACTATTAAATAATAAAAGAATGCAAAAGATATTATGTCAAGTGGAGTAGTAATTGAGATGGTCTTAAGACTCCTAACCAACTCTTCTCCCTCATAAAATGGAATTATCCTGATTAACTTAATTGTTATTATAAACAACCAGAAAATCAATGGTATAATACGAAGAAACTGCTTACTTGGCATCACTTTTTATCACAAAATTAAGAATCTTTCAGTACATATCATCCATATTTGAATACCATTAAACAAACCATATGTTTTAGGCAATGAAACCTCATTATTCGTAGATAAAATCGATTTATTCCATTGGGAGATTGTTATAAGGTCTAGGTTGATTTCATTTGATATTATTGTTTTAAAGACTTTGCTTTGTTAGAAAAAAGTCATGAAAAGTATAATATTCCCGATTTTTCTTGTTGTATTTAATGTAATAATTTTACCGAAATTAATTTTAGGATCATCATCAAAGGGAGGAGCTATTAGAGGTATTGTGGTCGATAGCGCCTCGGGAAATCCAATCGAATATGCAAACGTGGTCCTTTTTAATAGTTTAGATAGCTCTATGGTAACTGGAGGAATTTCAATGACAGATGGTAGTTTTACCATTGAAAACATTGCCAAAGGAAGATATTATATAAAACTTCAATTCATAGGATACCAGCGATTTACTGTAGATAATATAGAAATTAATTCAAATAAATCAATATTGGATCTTGGTCTAATTAGAATAAGTCCAGCGAGTGTAAATTTAAACGAAACTCTGATTATTGGTAACAATGAATACATAACTTTTAAAATTGATAAAACAATAATCAATGTCAATGAGCAAATTAGTGCCGAAGGTTCAGCTGTAGTAGATGCTCTTACGAATGTACCTTCAATTCAAGTTGACGGCGGGGGGAATGTTAAATTAAGAGGGAGTGCAAGTTTTACATTACTCATTGATGGTCAACCGTCGGTTCTTGATCCTTCAGATGCCTTAAATCAAATACCAGCAAGTTCCATTGAGAAGATCGAAATTATTACAAACCCATCTGTAAAGTATGATTCTGATGGCACAACGGGGATCATCAATCTTATTACTAAAAAACAAAAGCAATTGGGTATAAGTGGACAAACTACACTTGCGTTGGCAACAGGCGATAAGTATAGTGCGAACATAATGTTAAGCCAACGAACACGGAACATTCGAACTCATATAGGTGCCACCTATTCAAATAAAAGGAAAAGGACCGATAGCAAAGATAATAGGGAAGTCTTTAGTGGTGATAGTATAGATTATCAGAATGTAATATGTGATAGAGATATTTATAGAAGAAATTATAAATTCAATGGTGGTATTGGCTGGGATATGGATACAAGCAATATTCTGAAGTTTGATCTGGAAGTGGGAAATTGGGAATATGACAGAGGAATTATTTCAAATGTATTCGATTCTAACAATTACGCATCAGCGAGTAATCAATACACTACCGATGACAATTTTAAGATAGTTAATAGTTACATTACCAGTGATTTTGGCTTTCAACACCAATTTAATAATGAGGATCATGTTCTGGATATTAACTTATATTATTCACTATTAAATAACAATACTCCAGTTACTATAACTCAGTCAGAAAAAGGTATTAATTCAATTCCTTTAGATTCAAATATGCTTAAGATAGGAAGTAATTCTGACCGACATCACATAAGGTTTAGCACCGACTATACACTTCCTTTATCAAATAATTTCAAACTGGAAACTGGATACCAATTCGACAGAAAACAGT
>CALCGQ010000035.1 GCA_937901015.1 uncultured Bacteroidota bacterium
ATTTTGATGGATCCATTTTCATGATAATAATGCCAGTTTCCATTTGGTATTCCCATGCTAAAACTTCCCTTTTGCTTTAATTGACCATTGGGATAATATACCTCCCAGAGTCCTTCAGTAATTCCATTGTTATAATAGCCAACCATATAATTTGCAGAGTCTGGAAAAAGAGAAACCCATTTTCCCACACGCAGACCATTTGAATAATTACCAGTCTCATATATACTTCCATCTTGATGGTATTGAGTCCAGATACCTTCAATCTTACCTAGTTTATAATTACATTCAATCATAAGGTTTCCGTTTTCATAGTATACCTTGTATGGCCCATCAATATTGAATCCTGCATATGAATAATCTTTCTCAATCTGGCCATTTTCATAATATGAATTATATTGTCCATAGAATCTCTGATCATCCATCTCGCCCTTTTCTTTCAGATTACCTGAACTATAATATTTCTCATATAGTCCATGTTGTATACTGTCAACGAAATTTATTCTGTAGCTAGGACTACCATCATAGTTAAATCCTTTTGTAAGACCGTTTAATTTATGATTTTGGTAGAATCTTGTTTCCTTGACTTGCCGGTTTTCGTAGTACAATGTAGTAAGGCCACATAAAGTGTCAAGTTTATAATTTAAAATTATACTTGGGTTACCATTTTCATAGTAGTTGGTGATTTTACCATCCTTTTTTCCATCAACATATTTTGCCTTACGTTTTATACTACCATTTGGGTAGTAAGTTGTCCAGTAGCCATGCATCTTATTGTTAAGATAATTACCTTGCTGCCATTGGTCACCGGTAACGTAGAAAAATATAGCTTTGCCTTCATAAATTGTATCATTATCTGCTATTGTGTAATTCAATACTGATTTAATATTATTGCCATTAAAAAAGTATGTGGTATCAATAATTGATGTTTGGCTCTCCAGCAAAAGTGGAAAAGCGATAATTACTGTGATAATTGATATCAATTTAATTCGCATAATTATTTTACTTCAATTTCCATTTGTATTCCCTCTAACTCATCATTATATCCATAGTCAAGAATTGCTGCTACTGAATATCTACCTTTTTCCAGTGGTTTTTCAGTGGTGAATTCCACGTATTTACTTGATTCGGGAAGTAGTGAGAACTCATTTGGACTGGAGGTAAACTCTTCAGCAGTTTCAAGATTGGATATTGTAAAATAGACTTTGCAGTTTAGTATCTTATCACCAAGGTTTATAACTTGTGACTTATATGTTCTATTCCCAATACTATCAAGCGTTTCTGTAAGCCCGTCAATTGTACCTTTAAATAATGTATTACTGGCAGGTGATTGATAAATTGGTACAGCTATTCGCACAGCAACTTGAAGTCCCATTTGAACATCTTTGTCGATGGCTTTTGCACCTGTTTTTTCAACTGCTGACTCAACAAATAGCACTGCCCATTTTGTTGATGGATTGTCATTTGGCACTAGCATCGTTACATTAACTTTTACCGATTCGTTTGGTTGAAGAGTAACCAGTGATGGTGAAACTGTAATCCAGTCTGCACATGATCTTCCTGTTGTTCCAGGTTTGAAATAACTCACATCACCTTTTTCATCTGCCAGCCAATCTGCAAGGTTGAAAATGAATGATTGTTCTGTTTTTGCTTTATTTCTAACATAGATTTGCTGTGTTTGTGACGATCCAGGGTTCGTCTTAAACATTAATGTTCCAGGTGATACTTCTAGTTCTTGTGAATTTACATTTGGTATTGCCATTGATAATATCAATAAGGCTAAAATCGTTTTCAAAGTGGTAGTTGTTTTCATTTTTTTGATTTTTAATTCATAGATTACTTTGCTATTTATATGGTTTTCATTTTGTTATTGAGATATTAGAATCTTATAATTGAATTTGCTATTATTTACTATTATGCTCGCTATATAGTATCCTCCGCTCAATGGGAGGTTTATTTTTGTTGTGGGTGTATTTTCAATGCTATTTGAATATACATTTTGACCATGTAAATTGTAAATGTTTAACCTGCCCTGACCATATTCTGATGAATTTCTAATTATGGAAATTGTATTTTTATAAGTTGTTATGGAAAAATCGTCTGTATGTCCATGGCTCTTTATTAAGTCCTCAGATGGGTTGAAATAAATTACAAATCTGCTATTTTCATTTGATGGATTATGATGAAATCTATATTCCAATGATGACGATAGGTTTATCATTTTGTCCTCAAGTTTATCCAGTAAGTACACCGTATTAAAATCGGTAACAGTTGATTCGTCAGAAATGGAAATCATATATATTCCCGCTGTAGCAACTCTAAACTCGAGTAATACAGGTAAGTTATCTTTTATTGAGGGAAGAGTATTTATTGCAAGAAGTTGACCACTGGTTTTTGTATATAATTGAGGCACACTATCGTTTCGTGTAAATAATTTTGAAGCATCCATATTTAGATCAAAGTTTATACTTGACACAGGGATGAATCGAATAAGAGCTTCATCGTTGTAGTTATTCCCTGATGCGATTAATCGAAGTTCTTGATCAGAATTTTTATAAAAACCGGGAGTTGAAGAGGCTACCCCAACTCTGGCTGTATTGTCAACCTGTACAGAACCATTATTCATTGCTTGAACCCAGAATCCTTGGTTTGATGGAATATATTGAGTAGCTCCATTTATCCCTGTAGGAGCTGTTCCACCAAGGAAAATAGTATAATTGCTATTGTCTGGATTCCAGATATATTTAGCATCATTAATGTCATTTTTATTCCACCCTGTTTCTTTTAACCAATCCAAAGGAGAGGGGAATGGATTACCCAACAGGTTCCATCCTTTTCGGTTTTCAACTTCTCCATTTGCTGGATCGGTCCTTGTAATATCTAAACTGTAAGTTCCTGAATTAAGGTTGCCGCTTGAAGATGAGTAGTAGGAAGTTGTAATGGTGGAAGGTAAAAAGATATCATAACCTCTCATAACTGAGAGTGGACCATCATACCAAACCCAGCCAAAATTCCAGTCGTTTAGAATTATTGTTTCATCATAGTAGAAAATCAAATCGGTGCCAGTAAAAATGGAGCTGGTGGAGTTGTTAACTGGTGATGAAGTATTGTGCCAACCATCTGCAGAAAGATACCTGTCGATTGTAATATCACCCGTTATGGTTGTATTGCCGGATAGATTTTGATCAGCCAAGTGACCTGAGCCACTGCCATCTGATTTAATATATAAGTTTGTTCCAATGAAAAATAATGTTCCTTGAGTTATGGTAATAGAACTACCCGGACTAATAACCAGCTGTGCACTTCCAGTTACGGAGAGCAAAAAGAAAAGGCAAAGGGCAATATGTCTTGTGGTTTTTATCATATTACCAGGATCTCATTATTCTCATGAATATTAAGTTCTCATTTGAAATCATATTTACTATTCCCGTATTTGTTTGTCCGTTAACCATTACTTCAATATAGTCGTTTGTAGTCAACTCTACCAAAAACGAGCTGCTAACATGGGTTGATTTATCATCAAATTTGCTATAAGTGAAAGAGTATGAGTTGCTACCATTTATGTATGATGATCCATTCTTACGAAGTCTTGATCGTATTGTTTTTCGCTGATTATCTTGGTTTTCTATACTGAACATATAGTTGATTTCATATATTCCATCATGTAGAACTGTAATTCTTGAAGGATTGGCAGATGTAGAATGTGTAAAAGCTGTTGCATCCTTAAAGAGTTCAACATCCCATGGAATGTTAACAGGTGTTATAAGGTCGTTTACATCCTGTGTTGTGGTTGAAGAAAGTTGTATGACTTCCTCCACAAATGATGCCTCACTGATTGTAACAGTTGATTTATTACTTCCCTCATCTATAACTACAACAGCGCCTTGGAAATTAAGCGTGTTGATGCCGGATGCAATAACAACATCATCCTCTTCAACATCCAGAGGTAGGGCTTCTTCCCATGAACTATTACCAGATGCATCAGAGATTAGTACCTTGTCTTCTCCTGCATTTGTGGGCATTGTGAATCCAGATGTTGTTAGATTATTAACGTTAGTTATATTTCCTGCATCGTCCAAAATAACTGAAGAATTCTGAATAATATCTCCTGAGGTTCCATCGAATCGTACAATTGCATTGTCGGTTGATGATGCTGGACCTTCAATATCGCCATCTTCCTGAGGCTTTAACATTGCCCATGTGCTCCCAGTCCAATAGTAAAAACCATGCTCCTGATTGTTTCCTGAGTTAAAAACAAGCAATCCTGTTGCTGGGGAAGTTACCGGACTCGAGTTGCTTAAATTGGTGGTTAAGGAAACACGTGGAATTAACAACCCTTTATCAGTTGAAACAATATCTAGAACTGCTGAAGCATCAGGTGTATTTGTTTGAATCCCAATCTGTGCAACTATAATGTTGTGATAGAGAAATATTGACAACAGTATAATTGTAACTCTTTTGAGAAGGGAGTTAATTAAAACTTTATTTGTTGCTATATTGTTTTCCATTTCTTTATTTTCATTAAAGCTCTCTTATTAATCTCATAAAAAATACATTTTCATAAGGTATCAGATTTGCATTGCCAGGATTTGTTTGACCGTTGGTTACAAGCTCTATATAGTCGTTTGCTTCCAACTCAATTAGGAAAGAAGAACTAATATGAGAGATTTTATCATCAGCCATATTATATGAGAACGAATATGAATTTACATATGGAATGAAATCAGTACTGTTTTTCAGAAACTGAGCTCTGATGGTTTTTCTCATAATGGTTCTGTTAATGAGACTAAACATATAATTAACCTCGTAAATGCCTTTTATCTTTACTTTAATCTGAGAAGTGTTTGTAGTATTTGAATGAATAAATGAACTATGGTCCATATTCTGTTCAATATCCCAAGGTATTGGAGTAGGAGTAACTAGTCCATTTAAGTTAATTGAGTCAGAACTGGAAAGTTGGATTACATCTTTCGTTACATTATTGATATAGCACCTAACTGTTGCTTTTATATCACTATTTTCAAAAACATTGCAGCCACCTTCAAAATTAAGCTGATTTACATTGGCTGTTACAAGTGAGTGATTTTGTTCTACATCAATTGGTGGTGCGCTTTGCCATGTTCCGTTTCCCAAATTATCGCTTACAAGAATTTTGCCTGGCGAAGGATTTGTTATCAAAGTAAACCCCTGTATTGTGATATTGTTCGTAAGAGTTATGTTCGCCAAGTCATCCAATAATGGTATGGAATTCTGTATGATTTTACCAGTTGTGCCATCAAACCTTACTATGGCATTATCAGTAGATGATGATGGTCCTGATATTTCATTTCCTGATGAGCTTTTCAATAATGACCAGTAGGAACCTGTCCAGTAATAGAACCCTGCCTCTTGGTTGATACCACTATTGTAAATAAGAAGTCCTTCAGCTGCTGAGTTAACAGGGGTTGAATTGTAAAGATTGGAAGTAAGTGATAATCGTGGAATAAGAACCCCTTTGGAAAGTGAGTACAGTTCAATTTCCGAAGATGGGTCAGGATTTAAAATAGTTGCCCCAATCTGTGATATTGCCAAATGACTCAGCAATAACAATAACGATGCTATTAACATCCTTGTATGCTTCATGTTTTGGTTTTAGTTGAACAACAAGAATCATCTTGTTATCAATAACTTAAAAAAGTTGGGATTGTGTTTTTGCTTGCTTGATTGTTTCAATCTCAACGATCTTCGGATGTAAATCTAATAATATTTTTGTGAATCAACCAAAAAAATATCTTAAAAAGAATCTTTCCAAATTAGAAATATTCTATAACCCGTGATGTAATTATCGTATTATCATCCAATTGATCTGCAAAGAA
>CALCGQ010000036.1 GCA_937901015.1 uncultured Bacteroidota bacterium
GATATTATTTTCCTCTATGGTTAGTTTATTAAGATTCATGATTAATTTCTTTATGAAATATTATTTTAAAAACGTTGTAATTGTATAACAATCCGGTTATTATTAGTAAAACTGCTGCTATTTGTATTATTAAAACTGTACCGGTTAATATGCCAGTAATCAGCATGATAATACCTAGTACAAATGTTATCAGATGAATATTTGCAATTCTATCAGAATATAGCTCCAATGGCAATGGCACTTTTTGCTTACCTACTTTTGATTGGTATTTTTTCAGCCATACAATAAATGGTAAGGTCTTATATGTTTGTCCTAAAATAAGTGAAGATAAAAATCCAAATAGTAATAATACACCATAAGATATTTCAATGCGTGTTTGAATTTGAGATGTAAATTCGAGGCTTAATACCGAAAATAACCCAAAAACTAGTGATATACCAAGTAATATGAAACCTAGAGCTGACATTTTCATACCAACATCGAGCTTTTTTCTTATCCGTTTACTGAAGGCTATAAAGTTAAACCTTAGAAATGATACAATTCCAGCAATTACAGTAGTAGCTGATAGAGTTAAAAACCATGGCTCATTGAAAAAGTAATACCCAAGGGAAAGAGCTATTAAACCAATGTTAATCAGGATATAAGCATATACAAGTAATTTCCGTGGCAGTTTATGAACAATTAAAAACATCGGCATTAGCTTACTTGCAACTCCTACTACCAGTAATAAGAACCAACCAACCATACCAATGTGAGCATGACTTTTAAGTAACTGAAGATGAGAACCGGGAATAAACTGAAAGGCAAAATTTAATACGATTATTAATCCTAATACTACAGTTAAAATTAACCAAAATATTGCGGTGATAATAGTTATATTTTCAATGTTTTTAACTTCAGTTTTTACTGCACTTAAAATTGTATTTATGGCAAATAATACCATTGACAATACCACCATTACACCTCCTGTTTCTAACATTATGCTTCTACCAAAAGTAAATGTCCAGAAGGATGCTGATAAGAGTACTAAGCCAGTACCAAAAATAAAGAAGTTAACGAGTGCTAACTTTTCACTATAGAGTTTTACCTCCATTATAACTGGTATTAGCTGATAAAGTGCACCGAATATTATCATTGTTATCCAACCCAATACTAGTACATGAGTGATGGATAATAGTTTAGGACTCAAATAATGTCCTACAAGATCTCCTGCAGCAAAGAAAAGCATAGTGGCTGCTACCAAAAATGATAGAGCTCCAAAAGCATAATGTGGTAAAACAACATTTGGTGAAGGAGCATTTTTTGTACTTAAACCAGCTTGCATTATTTATATATTATTAGTTTAAGATTACTTTCGTCAACTTCCTGATAAACATAGCTAAATCCTCTTTTTTCCAATTCCGGAAGTAAGTATTGTGGCAGACGTTTATGGTGGACGTAAAGAGCACTATCAGCATTAATTTTTTCTACTTCTTCTAGGATAGTAACCATTGGGAGTGGCATTTCAAGATCTCTAACATCTACCTCCGTTAATTTATCCTTAAATTTGGTTTGAATAACACAAAAATCAATATCCTCTTCGCTTGGTTCATCATTAATATCTTTTACCTTAGTATTGTTTTCATCTATTTTAATAAATGTATGTACAACGCCTTCTTCGGGACGCTCGGTAATATATGTATACCCCTTTTCCTTTACAATATTAAGTAAGGGTATGGGTTCGAATGTATTAATGATAAGTAAAGATTGAAATTTTTCGAGGTGGTTAAGTTTCTCCATTATTTTCTCAAACGGGTCTACCCCACTTGCTAAAATTGGTCGTACATCTAATTCAATTATATTGGATTTCATAGTTTGTTATTGACGTTTTGATTTGCAAAAATACAAAAATAATAAATAGAAGACATCTATATCCTTTATTATTTCACATATGATTTGAGGTGGATAATATGAAGTATAAATTTTTTAGACTTAAGGCTTTGGTGATTGGATAATTGGTCATTGGATAATTAGATAACAGCTTAACCATTTCACAGATTCACCCTTTCACACATTCACTCATTCAATCATTCACTACTTGCCAGAAATCAGTTGATTATAAAGCTTTTTGTCGTTTATTACTTCGAGGGCTTTTTGAATTTCCGCATCCATAGGATTTAGGACTTCAAAATAATCACCAGCTTCATATAAATTTCGAGAAATAAGTGCCTTAAGTTGTAGTCTGATAAATTCCTTATTCGGAGCAATAATTTCTTCAGAGATTTCTACTCCTTCATCTTCAGCATTTTTCATGAATGTTGAAAAATCCTCATCAGTAAGTTGAAACCCTTCATTGAATGCAGAAAAATTGGAATAAGTTGTTTTTAAATCATTTCTATTTTCATCAAGATAATTATTCACAAACCCATTGACAACACCTTTCCGGATAAGTGCAGTATAAGTATCATTATAGCGTGTAGAGTCGAGAGGAATGAAAATATCTGACATTACTCCTCCTCCACCGTATACGGTTCTGCCAGCTTTTGTGGAATATCTAAGTGAATCCGGAAAATGAATACTATCTGCATGGTAAGTCTCTCCATGCTCCATTCTATTGTAGAAGTCTTTATAATATTCATCCACTCCATCATCATAAGGCTTTTGAATACAACGACCAGATGGGGTATAATATCTAGCTATTGTTAGTCTAACAATAGATCCATCAGGTAATTGAAATGGTCTCTGCACTAATCCTTTTCCAAAAGAACGTCGGCCCATTATAACACCTCGATCCCAATCCTGAATTGCACCTGCAACAATCTCACTTGCTGAGGCTGACCCTTCATTGATCAATACAATTAATCTTCCTTCTTCAAACATGCCACGTGTATCGCATATTAATTCCTGTCGTGGTTGATTTGCTCCCTCAGTATAAACAATAAGTTTTTTTCCATCAAGAAATTCGTCTGAAATGGTTTTAGCTGTTCCTAGGTATCCTCCTGTATTCCCACGCAAGTCAAATATAAGGTTCTGCATACCTTGTTTTTTAAGATCTAATGCAGCTTCCTTAAACTCTTCTAGAGATTGCTTAGCAAATCTGTTAAGTTTAATATAACCTGTGCTTTTATCTAGCATAAATGCAGCATCCAGACTATTAATTGGTATTTTATCACGGATTATTTCATATTCTAACAATTCGTCACCACTGCGTCGATAAATACCTACTATTACTTTGGTTCCTTTACTCCCTCGTAAATGATCCATAACCCAACTATTGGTTATTTCTTTTCCAAATGCATTTTCTCCATCAACAGTAATAATTTTATCACCAGCCATAATTCCAACTTTATCCGACGGACCTCCTGGTATTGGTGCAACAACTAGTATAGTGTCTTTATACATTTGAAAAGTAAGGCCAACACCCTCAAAACTTCCCTCAAGTGTTTCATTCGCCTTTTTCACTTCTTTTGCTGGAATATATGCCGAATGTGGATCAAGTTCTTTTAAGGTGAGCACAATTGCCTTTTCGGTTAAGTCTGGCATATCCAGTGTGTCAACATAGAAATTATTTATTAGATATAGCAGAGTGCTTATTTTCTTGACAGTTTCATTGGGAGCTATTTCCCTTGGTTGCTGAGCATAAATTAGATTTGTAGTAATTAATAGTGATAATATAATGAGTGTTTTTTTCATTTATTCGGTGATTAAATGTGAGATTTCAAAATTAGTACAAATAGGCCAACAAACTTAATCTTGTTTTGCTTTGTCTTTTATCTATATGTACAAAATACAATAATATGCATCTTTCAAACGCAACATTAAGGTTGTGATTATTTAATATTTGAATTTTAACATATTATAACATTATTGAACTATTATATTCAATTATATGTTAAGAAGGTTGAATTCTTTTGCATTTTGATAGAACAAATCCTGAATTATATCGTTATTAAATCACAAGAATTTACAAATTGAAATCTAGAGAGGCAATATTTAAATTAGTTATAGTTATTATTCTGGCAATCTTTTCTGGTAAGAGTTACTCTCAGGAAATGCTTGGCTTAACGATGGGTAATTATAAGGGAATAGCAGGAAATCTATTGAATCCTGCAGGAATGACTACTAATAAAGTATATCTGGATATAAATCTTGCTTCGGCTGATTTCTTCTTCAGAAATAACTTTGCTTATCTCCCAAAGGATGACTTTCTTATTTGGGATGTCTTCAAAAAGGGCTATCAATTACCAACATATGGTGATGATCAGAAAAGTGTACTCTATTATGATAATTCCAAGCTTAAGAATGCTACTGTTAATATGAGGGCTTTGGGGCCTTCGGTAATGCTACAAGTTGGAGACCATGGATTTGGTTTAACTACCGGTGTTCGTACTTTTTTATCAGGGAATCGCATACCATGGGACGTTGCCGAATTCGCCTATAATGGACTTGAATACACACCACTTCACAATATTGAGTTCGATAATCATGATGCAGATATGGTCACAAGTGCCTGGATGGAAATTGGTCTAAGCTATGCGTATGATGTATGGAAACAATATGACCAGCAACTTACGGTTGGTATTTCCATTAAAAAACTATGGGGTTATGCCGGAGGTTATGTAGCTGCTCAAAATGCTAACTATGTTGTACCAGATGATTCTACGGTCAATATTCAAAACCTAAATGCAGAAGTTGGTTATTCATTACCAATGAATTATGCTGATTCGGAGTTTACTGGGAGTCCTACTTTTAGAGGAAGTGGTATTGGAGTAGATATCGGAGCTGTTTTTGTAAAAAAGAAGGAAGTTGAAATTAATAAGTGGCGTGGTGGTAAATTATGCTCACAGAAATATACAGATTATATTTATCGCATAGGTGTTTCAATACTTGATCTCGGACGAGTTAAATATACTGATAATGCACAATTGCATGGTTATGATGATGTGAGTCAATATTGGGCAAGTATTGACACCCTAAAATTTAATAATCTAAATAGTTTTATGGGAGATCTAAGCAATACTTTCTATGGCGACCCAACCGCTTCCTTGAAAAGTAATGCTGTTAAAATAGGTTTACCTACTGCATTAAGCGTTCAAGCTGACTTCAATATGCAGAATAATATTTATATCGCTGGTATGTGGATTCATCCATTAAGAAGAAATATGAACACCTTAAGACGACCTGCACAATTAGCCATTATACCTCGTTACGAAACCAAATACTTTGAGTTAAGTGTTCCTGTGTCGTTGTACGAGTATCGGTATCCCAGAGTTGGTATTGCTGCAAGATTTTACTTTCTAACAATTGGTACTGAACGTCTTGGAACATACCTTGGGATGGCTGACATGAATGGTTTAGATATTTATGCTTCCATTAAATTAGGTATAAACAAAGGCTCTTGTAAGAAAAAATTCGGAGGAGCTTGTGATAATAATGATTTTGGGAATAAGCTATTTAAAAGAAGGCGATGATCTTTTAGATGATCGGGGGAAGAGTTAATTAATTTCAATAATAAAATCTTATTAAGTTGATTTGTTGCATATTTAATGTCTTGTTAAATTAGCCTAACAAGCTTTCAAATTTTTCCAAATACTTCGCAATATGGATACCATCCATCAATCCATGATGTGCTAAAACAGATACAGGCATAATATATAATCTATCAACTAAATTGACTTTACCAAAAGATATTTTAGGCACACTATCCGGACTATTGAAATTCCTAGGATGTGTAAGTCCAGTGAAATTAATCCAAGGTAAGGATGAAAAATGAATCACATCATGTTTAATATTGTCATAATTAAAACCCAAACCTGAGCTATTTTGAATCCGTGTTTTTTCTGATTGTAATGAACTATTAAATTTCTCAAAATCTGTATTGTATGGAATATAACCAAACCCAAATGTTTCATCCTTTCGTCCAATTGTAGGTGATGCATTTATAACGTCGAACTCAACGACCGTGTCATTAATTATTCTGCATCTAAACTCATGGATTTCATTTACAGCAACTAGTGCTTTATGGAGATAATATGCAAAAAAAGAAATATGATTCTGTTTACAGTAATTATAGGCTTCTGTACAATTAACATCTGCACTTATGCTAAACATGGGTTCATCAAACTTTGAAAAAAAATCAAGATGTTCCCTCCTTTTCCAGGTATCCAGGTTTATTATTTTCATGGCTTAAGCAACGGTAATAAGTTTTCAATTTGGTTGATTTCTGAAAATCGTGGAGAACTATAGTTACCATCTACAACTTCATGAATCCATGTTGTATGATATGGAATATGTACAGCCCATCCACCAAGGCTTACCACTGGAATTATATCAGATTTCATGGAATTCCCTATCATTAAAAATTCATCGGCACTTATATCTAAATGTGATAGCAAACTAGAATAATTAGGCTCTTTCTTATCGCTCATTATTTCTATGTGATGAAAGAAACCATCAAGTCCTGATTTTCGTAGCTTCCTCTCCTGATCGAGTAAATCTCCTTTTGTAGCGACAATGAGTTTATAATTGCCATCAACCAATTCTTGCAAAACTTCCTTTACTCCTACCAATAGTTTTACTGGTTTGTTTATCATTTCCTTACCTAATGATATTATCAAATCAATATCTGATGTACTTACACTATTTTTTGAAACCTTTGTTGCTGTTTCAATCATTGATAGTACAAAGCTTTTAATTCCATATCCGTAAGAAGATAAATTGCTCATCTCAATTTTATACAATTCTTTCATTATCTCTTTTTCGGGATTATAATTTGAAAGCAATTGGCAAAATTTTTTTTCCGTTTCTCGGTAGAAAGGTTCGTTTTCCCAAAGAGTATCATCAGCATCAAAACCAATAATTTTGAAGTCTTTTTTCATTATATGTTCATTAAATATCTTAAAGGCTTTAACTATCCATCATTTTCACATCCAGTGTGTCGCGTAGAGCATTACCCAAAGTCATGAATGCAAGTACTAAAATTACAATAGCAACTCCAGGTGTTATGGCCAGGTATGCTGAATCAAGAATTATAAAGCTATAATACTCCTTAATCATACTTCCCCATGATGGCATTGGCGGCTGAACACCTATTCCAAGGAAGCTCAAGCCTGCTTCAATAAGTATAGCCGCTGCAAAATTAGCTGCTGATATTACGATTACCGGACTTAGAATATTAGGGATAATGTGTTTTGTTATTATTCTGAAATTAGAATATCCCAATGCAAATCCTGCTTCAACAAACTCTTTTTCTCTGATGCTAAGTATTTGTCCGCGCACAACTCTTGCAACTTCAACCCACATTGTTAATCCAACGGCTACAAATATTTGCCAAAATCCACGTCCCAAAGCAAATGTAATTGCAATAACCAGTAGCAGAGTAGGGATTGACCAAACTACATTGATAAACCACATAATAATATCATCAGTTCTACCTCTGTAAAAACCTGCCAGTGACCCTAGTAGTATCCCAACCAGTAGGGATATTGCAACTGAAATAGCTCCCACTGAAAGACTAACTCTTGTTCCAATAATTAATCTTGAAAGAAGGTCTCTTCCAAACTGATCTGTACCTAATAAATACGTACTAGTTACTATGTTATATTCAATTATTAGCGTTTTCAATTCAGACACTTGTACCGATTGACTGCTGCCATCAATCAAAGAAAAATATACCATACCATCCTTATAATGAGGTTCTCCTGAAATTGGAAATAGAATATCAGCCACATTATATGATTCTTCAAATAGTCCTCCTTCCGGATCATAAACTCTTATATGGGCAATATCATCAACGAACTCAATGTTTGATAAAGGAATGTAGGTATAGTCACTGGGAGTACCAGCCATCATTTTTGTGAATATACTAGTTGAGTTAATTTCTGAATTCTTCCTATACTTTAGAAAATCAGAAGAGAAGCCTGGTTTTTGAGTGCTTATTTCAAGTATTTGTGTGTTA
>CALCGQ010000037.1 GCA_937901015.1 uncultured Bacteroidota bacterium
CCGATTTAGAGCTTCAACTTAAGCGTGATGAGCGTGTTCTACGTTTCCTTACTGTTAAACTCGATAAGCATGCTATCAAGTACAACGAGAAAAAACGCAGACTTAAAAAGGAAAAAGCTACTAAAGAAGCAGAAGCTTAAAATCAATTTCTAATTTTAAATTAAAGAACTATGGCACAACCTAATTCAGACATAAAATATTTGACTCCGATTGCAGTTGACACTAAGAAGAAAAAATACTGCCGTTTCAAAAAAAGTCGCATTAAATATATCGACTATAAAGATCCTGATTTCCTTTTAAAATTTGTTAACGAACAAGGTAAATTATTACCTCGCCGTATAACAGGAACATCAACAAAATATCAGAAGAAAGTTGCACAGGCTGTTAAAAGAGCCCGTCATCTTGCTCTTATGCCTTACGTTGCAGATTTATTAAAATAAAAAGGGGATAAAAAAATGGAAATAATTTTAACACAAGATGTGAACGGAGTAGGTTATAAAAATGACCTTCTTACAGTTAAGGATGGGTTTGGTAGAAATTATCTAATCCCTAAAGGATATGCAGTTGTTGCTTCTGATTCAAAGAAAAAAGCTTTGGCAGAAACAAAAAAACAACAAGCATACAAAGAAGATAAGATTGTTAAAGAAGCTGAGGCAATTGCTGAACTACTTAAAGATCTTGAACTTACAATTGGTGTGAAAGCTGGAACTTCTGGTAAAATATTCGGATCAGTAAATTCTATTATGGTTGCAAATGCAATTAAAGAAGCTAAGGACCTTGATATTGATCGTAAAAAGATTCATTTCGACGAAGATCATATCAAAGAAGTTGGTAAATACGCAGCAACTATAAAACTATATAAGGATGTAAAAGTTGATATTAGCCTTGATGTAATTGGCGAATAACACATATCCAAAAAAATAAGTAAATTTGAAACCCTTCTGTTGTTACAGGAGGGTTTTTCTTTTTAATAGTAATAAACCATGCTCTCAAAGGCTCGAATAAAACTCATAAATCAGCTTAAGCAAAAAAAGTACCGTGAACAAAACCATATGTTTATTGTTGAAGGGACTAGGAATACAATTGATTTTCTCGCAAGCTCTTTTACAGCTGTTGAAATCTTCGCTACAGAAAACTGGATAGATGAAAATAAAAAACAACTCGATTCAGCAGTTGTTTCTTCGGTAGGGATGAAAGACCTTAAAAAAATCAGTGCTTTAACGAACCCTTCAGAGGTTTGTGCAATATTTAACCTACCAACAAAGAAACCATCTCCTACCCCACAAATTGATACTTATAGCTTAGTACTTGATGATATCCATGACCCTGGAAACCTTGGTACAATAATCCGCACAGCCGACTGGTTTGGCATTACTACCATATACTGCTCGATTAATACTGTTGATGCATTTAATCCAAAAGTAGTGCAGGCAACAATGGGATCATTATCAAGAGTACAGGTAGTATATACTGATCTAAAAGTACTCCTAACTAACATACCTGAGGGACTTCCCGTATACGGAGCATTACTTGAAGGTAAACCAATAAACGAAGTAAACCATTCAAAAAAAGGATTAATTATCATTGGAAGTGAAGCACATGGGATTTCAAAGGATATCATACCACTAATCAGTGATAAAATTACAATACCACTGCTTAGCTCCAGTGATGCAAATAAGCCTGAATCACTCAATGCATCAGTTGCCTGTGCTATTATTTGTTATGCTTTAAAAATAAGCAACTAATCCTATTTTTTGCCTTTGATATGTGTCTTTTAATTATTTTTGCATTCTAATAAATCAAGTACACAATGTATCTTAAACTACTTATTCTAACCATAGTTCTACTAGCCATAGCTTTTGCAGCCATTGGTATAAAAATGTTTGTTAAAAAAGATGGCGAATTTAAAAAGCAATGCTCTTCTGTTGACCCTGACACAGGTAAAAAACTAGGATGCTCATGTGAAGGACAGCCAGGAGATGGAAGCTGTAGAAAAGAAAATGATGGACATCATCATGAATCTCCTGCGCTTGCTCAAATTAAGGAATTAACATTTGACTAATATATTTTCATCACATTGCCCGGTCATTTCCAGTAAAACTATCTAGCAATGAATATAATAAAGAATAACTTCCCGGCTATTCTGTTTTTCATATCGTTGCTTGCCGTATTTTTCTTTCTAGATTATCAAAATATTCTTTTCCTAAGGCCACAATCGCTTCACTTTATCCGACAAACCGATTGCCTGTCGTTTGTTAGTACATACTACAATCTGGGTATGGATTTCTTTGAACCAAGAATGCTTTCACTAAGAAGTGTTGATGGAAAAGCTATTGGGGAATTTCCAATATTGTACTACATAACAGCTCTTTTATATAAACTGGTTGGAGAACATGAGTTTATCCTTCGACTAATCAATATTATTATTGTTTCAACAGGGCTCTACTATACATTTAAACTTTTAAGAGTATTATTATCGGATACATATTATGCACTGTTTTTTACCTTTTTATTTTTCTCATCAACGATTCTTATTTACTACACAAATAACTACCTTCCTGACGCTTCCTCATTTGGACTTACAATGATTGCATGGTATTTTTATTACTCATATTTATCAGTTGATAATAAAAATAAATACTTCGGAATTGCTATTTTCTTTTTCACATTTGCAACATTACTCAAAATAACTTACGGACTAAATCTTGCTGCAGCTCTATTATCATTGGTAATAATTGAAATCAGTGATAATAAAAGATTATTCACTAAAAAGAGAATCAGAAACTTTGCTGCCTTCATCTTAGCAGCTTTCATAATAGGCATTTGGTATCTATATGTAATTACTTATAATCAAGAAAACAACACTCAATATTTTCTTACACATATCACTCCCATCTGGAATCTAACCAGTGATAACAGAAGTATGGTAATGGATTATATCTATAACTACTGGTACACTAAATATTATTACGAAAGTACACTTCATGTTTTTCTGGGGCTCTTAGTTGGCAGTATCTTTTTAATCAAACATTCGAACCGGAAGCTATTGATTATTGCAATGTCAACTTTGCTCGGCGGCATTATCTATTTCCTTTTATTTTATGCTCAATTTGAGGCACATGATTATTACTTTATTACCCTTATACCAGCCATAATATTAGTGGTTGTAAGCTCATTTATTTCAATAAGAAATCGTTTTCCGAAGATTTTCAATAGTCTATATGTAAAACTTGCCATTTTAGCATTAATGTTACTAAGTTTAAACTATGCCAAGGAAAAGTTAGAAGACCGTTATGAGAACGCCTATGGTATATTCGCTACCATTGGAAAACAACTCAATGGCGCAGATGAATTTCTCAATGAGCAAAAAATAGGAGATAATTCGACATTCATTGTAATTGGGGATTTGACACCAAACGGTAGTTTATATTTCCTTAACAGAAGAGGATGGACTTTCCCTGATTTATCTTCGATGAACATCATGAAAATAAAATCAGAGTCACTTGATAAAGCAGATTATATAGTACTGACCAGCAACACTATGTTAGATAATCCAACTATTGCAACTATCCCAAAAGAAAAAATTGGAATTTACAACAATGCTGTTTTCTATAAATTATTACGTTAACGAACTGTGCAACAGATTCAAATCACAATGAATTGCATTTTATAAGATTAAAAGTGATAGTTTAACCTATTTTATTAAATTTGCATTACCTGACATTTTTTTAGGATAAATTATACAGTCAATGAGTTTTCATGTAAGTAATACCAGATTTATAAAAGCATCATTAGCATTAATTGTAGTGGGTGTTTGGGTAATAGTATTTCAAAACGCAGGAATATTTCCTGCTATCTCGCCTCAGGTTGTAGTCGCTGATTCTGCATTGAGAATTCATGGAGAAGTAGATGTAAATAATACCGTATTTATTAAAGGTAGTGTTGATGCTAATATTGAAAGCATTAACGGATATAGTAAATTTTACAAAGATCCAAGAACTGGCGAATATTACGTATTGCCAATGACTGATCCTTACGAATAAATCTACCTTCCAAATTTCAAATATTTTAATATTAATTTATCACTACTTTTGTTGAATTGCTATTATTTAAATCAACTAAAGTCTAAACTCATGAATTGTCTTAAAACTAGTATTGTTCTGTCAATATTACTAATTACGACTGTTCATACTACTTTTAGCCAACCGTCTAATAATTACAACCAAAGATTAACACAAGCCAAAGATAGCGTTGAAAAAGTATATATATATCACGATATAATTTCTGATCTCAAACAGTTCTCTCTTGAGGAAGCCATCGTTTATAGTAAAAGGGCGCTAACATTAGCAAATAAAACAAATTCTGCAGATGCTTGTGGTTCAACAAATGAAATACTTGGAGAACTCTACGGAAGGAAAAACAATATACAACCAGCCATAAACTATTACCTCATTAGCGCAAAAATATATGAGGAACTAAAGAATTACCGTAAACTTTCAAGGATATATGGTAACCTTGGTATGTTATACTACAATAATAATTATGACACTGAGCGAACATTATATTACTATAAAATATCACTTGATTATGCTGTCAAAATTGTTGACCAAACCCTAATTGCCGAAGCATATAATCGAATTGGTGGTATACTTTATAATCAACAAAATTATACTGATGCACTACATTATTTTGAGAACGGACTTGATATTTTCAAAACCTTAAACGATGATGCAAATATTGTAATATCACTAAATAACATTGGTGATGTTTATAGGTTAATGGGATACGTAGATAAAGCTTTATCATATTATCAACAGAGTATTAGCTTAAATGAAATCAATAATGACATTTTCTTAAAAGCTATTACTTATGAAAATATAGGTCAAATTCACAGTGAAAAAGGTAATATTGACCTTGCTTTCAAATACTATGGCACAAGTTTAGATGCCTATAAAAGTATTGATGATGTAGTTGGTCTTACTGAATTATATATTCTTACCGGAGATGAGTACTTGAATGCACTAGAAATAGAAGGTGCATATAACTCATACCTAAGTGCTTATAAGCTTTCCATTGAGCATAATAAATGGCAACAGATTAAGCAATCAGCACTCGGGTTAAGTAAGGTTTTTGAACTTAAAGATGATTATGAAAAATCTTTGGAATACCTTAGAACTTATGCCAGATACAATGATACTATCATAAAAAAGCAAATGTCTGATGAATTATATGACTTGCAATCACATTTTCTCAGGAATATTAGTGAAAAAGAAATACAAATAAAAGACACTCATATTGAATTACTTCAAAGTGAAAAAAAAATCAATACGTTCAGACAGAATTCTCTAATATTCGGAGTAATTATATTAATCATTCTATCAATAATTACTTTCATAAGATCACGTAATAGAGTAAAGAAAGAAAAGCTTATTAATCTTAAAGATAGACAACTTCACGAAACGCAACAAGAACTATTAAGGCTCGAATTAGAAAGTAAAACAAGTGATTTGATGACATTTGCCCTACACCTTGTTCAAAAAAATGAAGTGCTAAATCAATTAAAAACTGATTTAAACAGTTTATCGGCAGATCAGGATAATGAATTAAATAGAAAGTTAAAAGAGCTTTCTATTCATGTCCAACAGAGCCTTCAAATACACAAAGAGATTGAAGAGTTTCAACATAAAGTAGATGTTACTTATAATGATTTCTTCGATAAACTTAAATCGAGATTTCCATCATTGACGAAAAATGAAAAAAGATTATGTGCATTGCTAAGACTAAATTTGAGTACTAAAGAAATTGCAAGTCTTAATAATATATCAATTAAAGCAGTTGAGATGAGTAGATATAGACTTAGAAAGAAGTGTCATTTAAATAACCAAGAATCACTACATGAGTATATGCAGAATTTATAATTCTCATTTTGTAGATGACCACAATCACCTAAAGCTCTCTCCTACTGTTTTTTAACATCTACATTGTAGTAGTCACCTTATTTATAATCTCTCAAAACAAGCCTTTTGTAGAAGTGGTGTAGTATCGAAAACTCAAGATTTATGGTTTTCATACATATTTTTGTACCTGTATTTAAAGAAACGATGGCAGATACAACACAAATAATTGAAAGAGACATTCTAATAGAACAGTGTCTGAAGCATGATAGAAATGCTCAATTTTGCTTCTATGAGAAATACTCAAGAAAAGTTTACGGTGTTTGCCTTAGGTACGCCAAAAACTCCACTGATGCTGAAGACATTCTTCAGGAAGGCTTTATAAAGGTATTTAGATATCTAAAGGACTACAGTGGAAAAGGATCATTGGAAGGCTGGATGAGAAGGATTATGGTAACCACTGCTCTTAATTATTATAAAAAGAAAAACTTACTCAATAAAGAAATAGATCCTGAAGCTACCAGAATAGCTTTACCAAATGACTATGAAGTATTGTCGAAAATGACACATATGGAGTTATTGGAACTAGTTCATGAACTACCATTTGGATACAAAACAGTTTTCAATCTCAATACAATTGAGGGGTATTCTCATAAAGAGATTAGTAAAATTATGAACATCTCTGTTAATACATCAAAGTCTCAGCTTTCACGTGCAAAACATTCGCTACGTAAGAAGATTGAATCAATATTTGAAATCGAAGAGAATATGCTTGCTACCTCATTATTAGCTTGTTAATTTGCAATCAAATTTATCTACTATTCCCTACAAACTTCTTATTACTTATTAAGTTTATAAATCAAATAAAACTTTAGTATAAAATACACTAAGAGTTTATTGATTTTCGTATTATTGATTATTATTGATATTGACGTAATAAATAATTAAATGGATAATAATAAAGTAAATACAGAGGTACAGCAGAATAAGAAAACCTATATTCTTTCTATTTCAATCATTGGTTTGTTCTTTTTCATTTTTGGGTTTGTTACCTGGCTCAATGGAATCTTAATACCATATCTGAAAATTGCATGTGAATTAACAAATTTTCAAGCATTATTTGTCGCATTTGCATTCTATATATCATATACGGTAATGGCTTTACCCTCATCATGGATTTTAAAGAAAACAGGTTTTAAAAACGGGATGATGACAGGCTTGATTATTATGGCTGTTGGTACAGCAATGTTTATTCCTGCTGCTCAAACAAGGATTTATAGTCTTTTCTTACTTGGACTTTTTATACTTGGAACAGGCCTTGCTCTTCTTCAGACTGCTTCTAATCCATATGTTACAATTATTGGCCCACGCGAATCTGCAGCCAAAAGAATTAGTATAATGGGGATATGTAATAAGGTTGCCGGTGCACTAGCTCCATTGATTCTTGCATATTTCATATTGAATGATGGTGATGCATTTGTTGCACAACTTGAAACAATGGAAGAAGCAGCCAAGATAGTAGCACTAGATGGTCTTGCTGCCAGAGTAATCATGCCATATTTAGTTATGACAGTTGTACTCTTACTTCTTGGTATTGGTATTCGTTTTGCTCCACTTCCTGAAATTGAAGAAGAAGATGATGAAGAATTAAACGCTGACTTAGCTGCTAAATCAAATATTTTTCAATTTCCAAATCTAATTCTTGGAGTATTGGCATTATTCTTTTATGTTGGAGCAGAAGTAATAGCTGGAGACACAATTATCAGGTACGGTATATCGTTGGGTATTCCAATTGGAACAGCTAGTACATTTACATCATTAACACTAGTATCAATGATTATTGGGTATGTAATAGGAATCATTCTTATTCCTCGTTACATTTCTCAGGAGAAAGCATTGGCAATCAGTGCTATATTAGGGATTATCTTTTCACTTATCGCAGTATTAGCATCACCAATGGTTAGTGTAACTTTTGTTGCTCTTCTAGGTTTAGCTAACGCTATAGTTTGGCCTGCAATTTGGCCACTTGCTTTACATGGATTGGGGAGATTTATTAAAACCGGATCGGCGATGTTAATCATGGCAATAGCTGGTGGTGCAATTCTACCATTGGTTTGGGGGAAAATTGCTGATAATTATTCCTCTCAATTGGCATATCTTGTTATGATACCTCTTTACTTATTCATCTATTTTTATGCAGTTAGGTGGAATAAGAAATTATCATGGAAGAAATAGCTTTTGGATTAGAATTAAAACTAATTCAGAACTAAAATATCCCGCCAATACCTAAGTTTATTTCAATAAGTGAACCCGGACCACCTGCTATCCACCATAAACTATTGTGAGATAGTTCATTTCCGTGTTCACCTGTTTTTTCTGTGGGATAATTTGATGGAAATATCTGAACACCAATACTTAAATCGAGAACAACATGCTTCAAATCCCCCAAAACATCCATAATACCTACTGATGCACCAACACCACCAGTCCAGAATGTTGTTGGAAAGTTCACGGTAATTTTATTTGAATAAGTATAATTAAGCCTAGTAAAGTCAAAATATCCAACTATGATTTTACCCTCAGCATAGAAACCATAACTACAATTCCTTTTAATGAAATAACGAACCGTAGGCGAAACTTTTACACCAGTAAATTCCTCACTACCAAACAACTGCCTGCCTTTGTAATAATACTTAATATTAATACCTCCGGAAAAGTTGTTTTTGATTGATCCGTAATAACTGGCTGATATGGCTCCCAATATAAGCTTCACGGGATAATATACAATTGTATTCTTTGGGAAAACAAGTTTTGTTGTATCAACATTTAGTCTTTCAAGATGCACTCTATGAATAGTGTTGTGCGATTTAGTATCAAGGTGATACCACTTATAAGAATCTTTATAAAAAATTAATGGACCATTATTTTTTGGAGCCATTATCGCAAACTTTCCAGACTTGCCAGATATTACCGAATAGACAGAATCAATTGTAAATACAGTAACACCTTCTATTCCAAGTCCTGTTTTTTTATCGTATACTTTGCCAAGATATCTATATAGATTAGAATTCTGTGCGGAGAGATAACCACAGAAAAGCAATAAAACAATTAGCAGATTATATCTCATCTAAAAATGTTTTGGATTCAGAATCAGAGTTTCAGATTAA
>CALCGQ010000038.1 GCA_937901015.1 uncultured Bacteroidota bacterium
AAAAAGTTTGGATCATTTTCAGGTGTTTTTACACCATCCATACTGACCATACTTGGTGTTATTATGTATTTGCGATTGGGATGGGTTGTTGGTGTTGCAGGATTAGCTGGTGCAATTTCAATAATTATTCTGGCACACATTATTTCTATTACAACCGGCTTAAGCGTTTCTTCAATATCAACCGATAAAAAGATAAAGGCCGGTGGTATCTATTATATATTGTCACGATCTCTTGGATTGCCAATGGGAGGTTCCATTGGAATAACTCTATTTATCGGTACAGCGCTTAGTATAGCACTCTATATTGTGGGTTTTTCAGAAAATTTTCTAGCACTTAATATAGTATCCGATCTACTAGGAATAGAAGATGTTAGCTTAAATCACATTCGAATAACAGGCACTGCGGTATTGACTTTGTTAATAATAATAGCATTGATAAGTACTGATGCAGCCATAAAAACACAGTTTTTTATACTTGGAACAATTGTCCTTTCATTGGTATCAGTAATTGTTGGAATAATGATGTTCTCTGGAGAATACTCCGGCACTGAATCAATTATAGCTGCTCCACAACGGGATTTTTCTTTCGTTGAGATTTTTGCAATATTCTTTCCTGCTGTAACAGGTTTCACTGCTGGCATTGCAATGTCTGGTGACCTTAAGGATCCAAAAAAGAATATTCCTATGGGTACCTTGTTAGCCATAGTTTTCGGTTTTATTGTTTATATCGGACTTGCTTTGTTGTTTTATATACGTGTTGATAATGAGTTACTTGTTAGTGATTACAATTTCCTGACCAGAGTTGCGTGGTTACCATTTTTGGTTATTGCTGGAGTTTGGGGTGCCACACTATCCTCTGCATTAGGCGGAATATTAGGCGGTCCAAGAATCTTACAAGCAGTAGCACAGGATAAGATAATTCCAAAGATACTAGCCAAAGGACATGGTAAGAATAACGAACCCCGCAATGCTCTCATATTTACATTTATACTTGCTGAACTTGGTATACTAATCGGTGATTTGAATATTATTGCGGGTGTGGTATCAATGTTTTACCTAACGGCATACGGATTTATAAATATTTCTTTTGCTTTAGAGAAGTGGGCCAGTACTGATTTCAGGCCATCGTTTAAGATTCCTATCTGGGTAGGAATACTTGGTTTTGGTGCTACCTTTTTTGTAATGATACAGTTAGATGTAATCTCCATGTTTGGAGCCATTGCTGTGTTGATAATTATTTATTGGATCATTCGAAAGAAACAACTTAGTCTTGCTGTTGGAGATGTTTGGCAAAGTGTATGGGCATCCATATTGCGGGCGATGTTAACTAAAATGGACCAAAAACAGCTTGATGAGCGTAATTGGCGTGCTAATATCCTACTCTTCAGTGGTGGTAAAAGTAGCCGACCACATTTAATTGAGTTTGCAAAATCATTGGTTGGTCAGCATGGGCTAATTTCTAACTTTGATTTAATCCAGAACACATCTTCAAAAGTGCTATTTCCAAAGCATAAACAAGCAATTCCTGAGGATGAAATGACTGGTGACGAAGGGATATTCTCAAGGCGCCAGGAATGTAGTAATATATATGCTGGTATGAAGAGCATAGCTGCAACCTATGGTTTTTCGGGTGTAGAACCGAATACAATACTACTTGGTTGGGCTCGCCAAACTGACGATCCTGTTGGTTTTGCGAAGCTTCTTAAATATCTAAGCGATTTGGATTTGAATATTGTTCTGCTTGATTATGATGTCGTAAGGAGATTTGGAAACTATAAGCAAGTTGATATTTGGTGGAGAGGTGGATCAAATAATGGAAATCTTGTGCTTTCATTGATCAAATTTATTCGACTGTCGTATGAATGGAGAAACGTATCTGCTCGACTTATGATAATTAATAATGATGAGAGTCGGGAAGAGCAAATAATACACGATACACAATCTGTTCTTGATAGTATGCGTATCAAAGCTGAGATTCGGATTATTAATAATGATAGTAAATTGCCAGTTAATCAGGTTATAAAAAATGAATCAGCCAATGCTGACTTGACCTTTTTGGGACTTGCTGATGTTCAGGAAGGTAAGGAGCTGGAATTCATCGAAAGAGCAGATTATCTTTATAAAGACCTTGGCACCATAGCTTTGGTTAAGGCTTCCTCTTTCTTCAAGGAACTTCATATTGGGGTGTAACAATTATTATTAGTCAGAAATCAGTAGACTTTACTCTAAAAATAAATATTGGACATTCGATATTCAATATTTATTTCAGCGTTTCACGGGTCTAGCGCAAGTATGAAGGGCTGGCATGTGGGGTGTAACTTTTACCTGTAAAACAATAGAAATCAAACCTACACCATCTGAATAATAAATGGCTCATCATATACAAATAGTATTTATATGTTTTTGGGTTTAGTTGGTATTAGTAACAGACCAAGTCCCTACGAAAGGGCTTTGCTTTAGACTTGATTTCGATATAGGTGAAAATCTATCAAGTTGACTTACCTTGAATTTCTTATTATCTTTACCGAATTCTGCATCACCCCGGACAATCTAATATATGAATAAGAAAAAGCCCGATAGCGCAAAAATTCCCAAAGGCACAAGTGAATCTACCAATAAAGAAAGAAGTTTGAATACTGACAAAATTGATGATTTCCATATTGTTGCCATAGGATCATCAGCGGGTGGTCTGGAAGCTTTGGAGGGCTTTTTCAAAAATATGCCCAAAGATAATGGAATGGCGTTTGTTGTTATTCAGCATCTTGATCCAAACCACAAAGGGATTATGCCTGAATTACTGCAGCGGATTACTCCTATGAATGTACTACAGGTAACTGATAGATTAAAAGTATTGCCAAATCATGTTTACATTATTCCACCAAATAAAAGCATGTCGATACTTGGTAGAGTTTTGCATTTATTTGATCCTGTTGAAAAGCATGGAATTCGCTTGCCGATTGATACATTTTTCAATTCAATGGCTGATGACTTGAAAGAGAAAAGTATTGGAATAGTACTATCTGGAATGGGTTCGGATGGTAGCATGGGATTAAAAGCAATTAAAGAAAACAATGGTTTTGTACTTATTCAAGAACCAGATTCAGCTAAATTTAATGGGATGCCTGTTAGTGCAATGGAAGCAGTAATGCCTGATATTGTTGCTACAGCTGACCAATTGCCATTAAAACTGATTAAATATCTTAAGCATTTTCCAGTTACTCTGGTTAAAAATGAGGATGAAAAAAAACACTTCAGTAGTATCGAAAAAGTTGTAATTCTATTGCGGCAAAAAACAGGACATGATTTCTCACTTTATAAGAAAAACACTCTTTTTCGAAGGATTGAGCGACGTAAAGGAGTTCATGAAATTGAAAACATTAAAAATTATGTTCGGTTTTTACAAGAAAACCCCGAAGAAATTGAAATACTCTTTAAGGAGCTTCTTATTGGCGTTACAAGTTTTTTCCGCGACCAGGAAGTTTGGAGCAAACTACAGATTAAAGTAATACCTGAGCTTATAGCTGATTTACCAAATGGCAGTGTGTTACGTGCATGGGTGCCTGCTTGTTCTACAGGTGAGGAAGTTTTCTCACTTGCCATTGTGTGTAAAGAAGCAATCAAGAATCTAAAAAGTAGTAAGAATTTGACATTTCAGATATTCGCAACAGATATTGATCCAAATGCCATAGATTTTGCACGTAAAGCTCTTTATTCAAAAAACATCATTAGTCAGGTTTCTCCTGATATAATTAATAGTTATTTCATTGAAGAAGATAGTGGATATCGCTTAAACTCTACAATTCGTGAAATGGTAGTTTTTGCGCAACAAAATGTGATTAAAGATCCACCATTTACAAAACTTGATATTCTGTCTTGTAGAAATATGCTGATTTACATGGAACCCATCTTACAAAAGAAAATAATTGGGCTATTTCATTATAGTCTGAACCCAGGTGGAGTAATGATATTGGGTTCCGCAGAAACCCTTGGCAATAAAAATGATGGTTTTAAAGATATTGACCAAAAACTAAAAATATATAAACATTTATCAGAAAAAGCTAGTGTAGATCTACTAGATTTTCCCTCATCATTTCATAGATCAAAGACAAGTGATACTAATAAGGTATTGGTGCCCAAGGTTGAGAATAATATTCAGTCGGTAGCAGATCGATTTATTCTGAATAAATTTTCACCATCAAGCATTCTTGTAAATGAAAGAGGTGATATTATATATATAAGTGGTCGCACTGGTGCTTATTTGGAACCAGCTTCAGGAAAAGCAAACTGGAATATTTTTGCCATGGCTCGTGAGGGATTAAGCAAAGTGCTACCAAGTGCATTTCGGAAAGTAAAAGCAACCTTTGACCCCGTATCAGTAAAAGACATAAGAATTGGACTCAATGGAGGATCCTTATATGTTGATATAATAGTTCAACGTATAGAAAATCCTAAACTAATTAGTGGATTAATTGTTATCGTCATTAATGAGGTTGAAAAAAAGAAAAATATCGAGAAAAAAAGTTCCACTACAGAAACAAAGTCCACTGGGCGGCTAAAGCAATTAGAGTTGGAACTTCAACGTAGTTACGAGGATTTGCAAAGTACAAACGAAGAAATGCAAACCTCACAGGAAGAACTTAAATCGACCAATGAGGAATTACAATCAACTAACGAAGAATTGCAATCCACAAATGAAGAACTAACAACCTCAAAGGAGGAAATGCAAAGCTTAAACGAAGAGCTACAGACTGTTAATATGGAATTGCAAAGCAAAGTTAACGATTTTGCAAGAGCCAGTGATGATATGAAAAATTTGCTCAATAGTACTGAGATAGCAACTCTGTTTTTGGATAAGGAGCTTAACGTTAGGAGATTCACAGATAAGATTACTGATATCATGCGTTTGCGTATTGTTGATATAGGGAGACCGTTTACCGACATTGTATCAAAAATGAACTATCCTGAGATTGGGGATCATGCCCATAAGGTTCTTAGCACACTTTCTACCATTGAAACATCAATTTCAACGGAAAATAATAAATGGTATGATGTTAGAATCATGCCATATAGAACGCTAGATGATCATATAGATGGCTTAGTTATAACATTCACTGATACCACCATAGCAAAAAAATTAGAAATCCAATTAAAAGAAACTAATTTGAGATTGGAAAAATAGAATAGTTAATGATTTATAGTTACGTCGAGAGACAGCTGAGTAATCTCTAGAACAGCTAATTAGAGAGATTAATTCATCATACTTCACTGTTTGCTGAAAGGCATTATCTCAAGGACATCATTAGAGAATCATTTTGAATTTATTAGTAATAGCTCATCACCGAACTTAATTAAATGGCAATGGAAAAGAAGAGCAAACCAGAAAAATCATCCATACGAGATGCAGCCGAAAAGATGCATAAAAATACTATTGCAAAAGAAGATGTGATTATATCTCATTCTGATTCATTGAAATTAATACACGAATTGGAAGTTCATCAAATTGAGCTTGAGTTACAAAATGAAGAACTACATAATGTCCAAATACAAAAGGAACTGATTCATGAAAAATATGTAGAACTATACGATTTTGCACCATCGGGTTTTTTCAGTTTAAGTAATGATGGTATTATTGAGAAATTAAATTTGAATGGCGCCAAAGAACTAGGAAAAGATAGACACTACCTTATTGGAAAAAACTTCAAATTGTTTGTCTCTGAAGACAGTAGATCTAATTTTATAAGTTTCCTTGAAAATGTTTTCACAAATGGTAAAAAGGAAACATGTGAGATTACTTTATGTAATGATGAGGTAAATCGGAATTATTTATTTCTGAGTGGGAAAATGGCTAACAACTCAGAACATTGTCATATTACAGCTACTGATATAACTAAAAGAAAACAAGCGGAAGATGAATTACAGATAAGTGAAGAACGTATGCGACTTGCTATTGCTAACTCACCTGTTCCAATTATGATTCATGATGAAGATAATAATGTATTGCAGCTCAGTGATGGGTGGACCCAATTTTCAGGTTATACAATTAAGGATATCCCAACATTAGAAGATTGGACAGAATTAGCATATGGTGCAAGATCGGGTATAGAAAAGAAATATATTGATGACCTTTTTGAAATTAATAAAACAAAGCATAACGGAGAGTGGCTGGTACAAGCAAAAGATGGAAGCCAAAGAATTTGGGAATTCCAAACTACCCCATTGGGAAGGGTTTATAAAGGCAAAAGGGTGTTGCATAGTTTGGCATTTGATATTACAGACCGAAAACATAATGAGCAAGAGCTTGTTAGAGCAAAGGAGAAAGCAGAAGAACATGACCGCCTAAAGTCTGCTTTCCTAGCAAATATGAGCCACGAAATTCGCACACCCATGAATGGTATACTTGGATTTGCAAGTTTGCTAAAAGAGCCAAAGCTATCCGGAAATGATAAACAAAGGTTTATAGGGATAATTGAAAAAAGTGGTATAAGGATGCTTAATATTATTAATGATTTGATAGATATTTCAAAGGTTGAGTCAGGTCAAATGAAGACATCAATTTCTGAAACAAATATCAATAATCAAATTGAATATATTCATGCATTCTTTTTTCAGGAAGTGGAAGCTAAAGGGATGCATATTATACTAGATAAACTTCTAGCTCCGGATCAAGCAACAATTACAACTGATAGGGAAAAACTGTTTGCCATTCTTACTAACCTTGTAAAAAATGCCATAAAATACAGTGATGACGGAGTAATTAAGATTGGGTGTGAAAAAAAAGAAAGATTCTTGGAATTCTATGTTAAAGATACAGGAATTGGCATTTCCCCCAATAGACAAACAGCAGTATTTGATAGATTTGTGCAGGCAGATATTGAAGATGCCAGAGCTTTTCAGGGGGCTGGACTAGGATTAACAATATCCAAAGCTTATGTAGAGATGCTTGGAGGTAGTATTTGGTTAACTAGTATGCTAGGAAAGGGCTCTGAATTCTATTTTACCATTCCTTTTAGACCTGTAAGTTCAGAAGAAGAAAATATTAATGTTACTAATGGTAATCAAGATAGTATTGGTAAGAAGAAACTGAAAATACTAATTGCTGAAGACGATGAAGTATCGAGCATGTTTCTATCACTTGTAATGGAAGACTTTAGTTGCGAAACTATACACGCAGTTACAGGTACAGAAGCCGTATCCATAAGCCGTCAAAATCCAGATATAGACTTGATTATGATGGATATTAAGTTGCCATTGTTAAGTGGGTATGACGCTGCAACTCAAATACGTCAGTTTAATACAGATGTTATTATTATTGCACAAACTGCATATGGCCTAGTTAATGATAAGGATAAGGCGCTTGAAGTGGGATGTGATGACTATATATCTAAACCTATTGATAGAAGCAGGTTAGAGACTATGATTCAAAAGCACTTTTGGAGTAAAGCCAATTAGTTAAGGTTCTTCGTTAATACTATTAATACAACTCAGTATCTTTTGAAAGTTAAGAAAATTTTAGCATTTTACATTCACTCATTGACTCATTCACTCATTGACTAATTCACATTCACCCCTTCATTCATTGCATTTCTCCATTCTTTGTACTTATTCTAAATACCCGATTTCATTCGATTGCACTGCAATAATTCCTAATTTTGCGTACTCAAAAAAATAACATGATAACAAAAGAACTTACTCATCCAAATAGCATTGTAGTTGTTGGAGGATCTGAAGATATAGTTAAACCTGGAGGTAAAATCCTAAAGAATATAATCGATGGTAATTTTGGTGGTGACTTATATGTCTTAAACCCAAAAGCTGATGAAGTCCAAGGTATTAAGAGTTATAGGAGTCCGGTTGATATGCCAAATGTTGATCTGGCAATAATAGCCATTGCAGCGAAATATACTCCTGAAACTGTTGAATATCTCACCCAAAATAAAAATACTAAAGCATTTATTATTCTATCAGCCGGATTTAGTGAAGAAAGTGAAGAAGGTAAGGTGCTTGAGGATAGGGTAGTGGCTGCAATAAATAAAGTGGATGGCTCATTAATTGGACCTAACTGTGTTGGGATACTAACACCTCAACACCATAGTATTTTTACACAACCCATACCAAAATTAAATCCAAAAGGTTGTGATTTCATTTCAGGATCAGGAGCTACTGCATGTTTCATCATGGAGGCTGGTATCCCTAAAGGCTTGCAATTTGCCAATGTGTATTCAGTGGGTAATTCTGCTCAGCTTGGAGTAGAAGAAATACTAAAGCATTTGGATGATAATTTTGATCCTGAGACTGATTCTAAGGTAAAACTGCTCTATCTTGAAAATATTGATAAGCCAAAGATGTTGTTAAAACATGCCACATCTCTAATTCATAAAGGTTGTAAAATTGCCGCAGTAAAAGCAGGTGCTTCTGAAGCTGGTAGCAGGGCTGCATCATCTCATACAGGTGCTTTAGCAAGCTCTGATGTTGCTGTGGATGCACTTTTTAAGAAGGCAGGAATCATAAGATGTTATGGTCGAGAAGATCTAATAAGCATTGCTTCAGTTTTTATGTATCCCGAATTAGTAGGTAAGAATATTGCAATAATCACACATGCTGGAGGACCAGCTGTTATGCTTACAGATACTTTGTCAAACGGAGGGCTGCTGGTTCCCGAAATTTCTGGTGAAGAAGCTGAGAATCTAAAGGCAGAATTGTTTCCAGGCTCTTCAATTTCGAATCCCATTGACTTTCTTGCAACAGGTACTGCAGAGCAACTAGGGGTTATTATTGATTATGTTGATAACAAATTTGATAATATTGATGCCATGGTGGTGATCTTTGGTACACCAGGCCTCATTGATATCACTGATGTATATAGTTTATTGTCGGATAAGATTGCAACTAGTAATAAACCAATTTATCCTGTGCTTCCATCTGTGCTTACAGCCAAAAAGGAGGTTGAATTTTTTGTGGAAAAAGGTGGGGTTTATTTTCCTGATGAAGTAACATTGGGTAATGCTCTGGTAAGAGTGTTTCATACTGCAAAACCAGTAACTGGTCTTACTTCAGAATTTGATATGGATGTGTC
>CALCGQ010000039.1 GCA_937901015.1 uncultured Bacteroidota bacterium
ACCTCTGAAAAAATGAGAGAGGAACATTTTGGGCAGTTTGATCATGTTAGAATTTATGGGAAAGATTATGTTACCAGATTGGAAAATGCTGGTTTTAAAGTAGATCCATATAGTGCTTTTGATGATCATAGTAACAAACATAAACTTGAAAAAGTTGTACTTAATCCAAAGGAAAAATTATTTGTTACACACAAAGAAAAATAATCACTAATGAGCAGATTAATTACTGGTATCTATACTCTATCTATTATTGTAATGAGTTTTGCTATTATTCAGAATAGCCATGCTCAAACCAGTATTAATTATTTAGCTGCAGATAATCCACTTGTACCTGAGACTCAAGCAAAAAAACTACTGGAATTATCAAAGTCAATCCAAAATACAGATTTAAACATAAGTCTTGATGTGGTATCCAAAGCTTTCGATATTGCCAGTAAACTTCAAAACGACGAATTATTAGCTGATATCAATCATCAGTTAGGAAAAGTTTCTTATTTACTTGGATCAACAGATTCAGGTATATATAAACTTAAGACAGCCCTTGATTTCTATGAAAATAAAGGTGACAAAATAAAATCTACCCCAGTTCTTTACGATATTGGAATGGCATACTTTATTAATAATCAACCTATTAAAGCTTTAATATTTTTCAATTCAGCACTTGCAGATTATCAAACTATGAGTGATAGTCTAGGGATTGTTATTTGTAATAGCTCCATTGGTAAGGTATATCTTCAAGAAGGAAAAAGAGATGATGCAATTAGTAATTTTAATAATTCTTTACAAACTTCATTAAATAATAATTATAAGATTGAGGTTATACAGAACTATCTCAACCTATCGGAAGCCTTACTATTGGATGATACTACTGGGCTGGTCCACGATTACCTAATGAAGGCATCGGACCTTTCAATTATCGCAAAAAACAAAGATCTTACAGCTAAAGCATATCTAATCTCTAGCAAATATCACAGAGCGCATAATGACAGTATTGAAAGCGCAAACAATCTAAAAGAATATATTCTCCTAAAAGAGAAAATTATTTCTGAAAAAAATGAAAAGCTTCAGAAATTCCTTGCTAATGTAGTTAGCTACAATGAAGCTGATAAGGGACTAAATACTAGATATATTATAAGTGGAATAATAGTTTTAATCCTTCTGATTGTAATTTTAATAATAGTATTCAAACTAAAAAAACAAATTTCAGCACATAAAAGCAGAATTGAGAAATGCAATATTGAAATTGAAGCATTTAATTCAAGCTTAAGCAATCTGGATCAAAAGATTCAAGATAAGACGAAGGAAAGAATAGAAGAAATTGAAGGTGAGATTAAAAGGAATGAGAATAATGAAATATCATTAAATAATTCGCAGGCCAATTTAAGTCAGGTTAATCATTTCAAGGATCTATTCCTATCTAAAATTAGTCATGAAATAAGAACCCCGCTTAGTGGAATATTAGGATTTGCAGAGATCCTCGAAACTCAACTTGCAATTGATGAAGAAAATGATCTATTCGAATTTGCGAAAAGTATCACTGATAGTGGCCAGAGCCTTGTATTGCTCCTAAATAACTTACTTGATATTAGCAGACTCAACTCCAATAACATAAAGCTCAATATTAATATTCTTAATACAAAAGAGCTTATTCAGAATGTTGTTGATAAACATATTACTGAAGCCAATCTAAAGGGATTAAAGCTAATCTATGACCCTACTTCGGTACCAGAAATACAAACCGACAACCAACTTTTTTCAAAAATCCTCACTCTTATATTAAACAATTCCATAAAGTTTACTGAAAAAGGGTTTATCAAAATAAGTCAGATACATAATCCAACCGACAAGAATATTACCATAACCATAACCATAAAAGATACCGGAATAGGGATTGACAAAGTATACATTGAACAAGTTTTTGAGCCATACCGACAAGAAAGTTTAGGTTATTCAACTTCATACCAGGGGGCTGGTTTAGGATTACCTCTGGCAAAGAAAATGGCAACAAAACTTGGTGGCGACATTGTATTAGAATCAGAAAAAGGAGTTGGAACCTCTGTTATAATTACTTTCCCCATATCAAATGTTAATACAGAAATTACTAACCCAGAAACTGAAGTAGCAGAAGCAAAAGAACCAAAGATAGAAAGCACCAAACCAAAACTACCATGGGAGACCTTATCAATTTTGGTTGTTGAGGATGACAATATGAATCAATTGTTATACAAAAAGATGCTTAAATCCGCCAAAAACTTAGAGATCGCCAAGGATGGTAAAGTGGCATTATCACTGGTTGAAAAACATTTGGAAGGGAATACATTTGATCTGGTTTTAATGGATATTAATTTACCTGCTCCATGGGATGGTATTAGCTTGACAAAAGAAATCAGAAATAGATGGAGTATCTATCAGGATATACCATTTATAGCGCAAACTGCATATGCAATGTCAGGTAACAGAGAATCTATGCTTGAAGAAGGCTTCAATGAATACCTAACCAAACCTATTATTAAGAGCACTTTAATCAATACAATAAAAAAGGTTATTGTTGATTAACACCATCTACAATCTAAATCAGATTATTCTATAATTGGCAAAAATTATCCCATAAACGGAAAAAATGAGAGATTAGGGCCACTTGTTTTTTCCTTATCCAATTGTGTAATAAACTAATCTGTTATTTGGCATACCAATTGCTTTCAATCCGCTAAATCATAGGTAAATGGAGAATACAGCAAGCAAAAAACCAACTAAGATTCTGGTAGTAGATGATAATCTGTTAAACAGAAAACTTGCTTGTGCCATATTAAGAGGTTCCAATATTGATCACGAAACGGCTGAAAATGGCAAAATGGCATATGAAAAATACCTAAGTGGTGAGTATAGCCTTATTCTTATGGATATTCAAATGCCAATAATGAATGGTATTGAGAGTACAAAGAGCATAAGAGAACATGAAGCAAAATCAGGTATTATTGGTAATATTCCCATAATTGCTGTTACTACGTTTACTATGAGTAGTGACAAAAAGAATTGTTTCGAAGCCGGTATGAATGAAGTACTGGGAAAACCATACAAAACTGGTGATTTACTCGAAATGATATCCAGATTTATTACCATAGTAAAACTGCCTTAAATAAACCCAATTTCATAATAGTAGTATACTAATGTCATAAGGAACGGTGAACCCTGTAAGTATTTTATTATGTCATCCCCCAAAAATATAATTATGTATTTTTGGCATTCAATAACATTTAATTATGCACCTCACCAATAGAGAAATTTTTCAGCAACATTTGGCAATACCAGCTAAACTCTCAAATCCAATTGAAATAGTGAGAGCTGAAGGTATTTATATTTATAGTGAAAATGGTGATAGTTATGTGGACTTAGTCTCTGGTGTTTCAGTAAGTAATATAGGTCATCTACACCCAAAAGTAGTTGAAGCAGTTAAGGATCAGTGTGATCGTTATATGCACCTGATGGTATATGGTAAATATATTCAATCTCCACAAGTAAAACTTGCTGAAAAGATTATTGATATCTTACCCAACCAACTTAACTCAGTTTACTTTGTTAACTCTGGAAGTGAAGCTGTTGAAGGAGCGGTGAAGCT
>CALCGQ010000040.1 GCA_937901015.1 uncultured Bacteroidota bacterium
ATTATAGCGATAAGGAACTTCGTAAACTACTTAGTATTGGTCTATTACAGCGGCATGGCTATAAAATATCCAAGCTTGACGGTATGGATGATAAGCAGATAAGCGCTGCTGTTGAAGAAATATTGGAAGGATCGTCATCAGTAAATGAGGATGAAATAAATAGTCTAATGCTTAGTATGTTGAACTTAGACGAGAATCAGTTTGACAAAATCTTTAGAAGAAAGCTAATTCAAGTCGGTTTATTTGAAACCATTATTGATGTGATTTATCCTTTCCTATATAGAATAGGTATACTATGGGGTGCAAGCAAGGTAATACCCGCACAAGAACATTTTATTTCCAATTTAATAAGGCAGAAGATAATTGCGGCTATTGATACTTTACCAATTCCCACAGCGCAAGCACCTGGGATTGTGCTATTTTTATTACAGGACGAAAGGCATGAACTTGGGTTATTACTTACTTCATTTTTGGCTCGCAGTATAGGATGGCGGGTTATCTATCTTGGGCAAGATGTACCAACTGATAATATCTCGGGTGTAGTTGAAATAGTTAGTGTTAATTATATGATGACGATGCTAATTTCACCCAGAATGGATGATTATAATACAATATTGCATAAACTCGTTAAAGAAACTTCCCTACCATTAATTATTTCGGGTAAAGATGATTATGTATCCAGTATTTCAGATCATAATAATATAATAAAGATGATTAGTCCAAAGGATCTAATCAATTTCTTAAAAAGTACAATTAATAACAAATAAGAAAACTATTCAATCGAATAAAACTTATATCAATACCAATACTATGACAAAACTATTTGGGAAAAACTTATCTCAATTACAAGATATAATGAAGAGTCTGGGTTTACCTGGATTTACAGCAAAGCAAATTGCCGATTGGTTATATAAAAAAGACATTACATCCATAGATGAAATGAGTAACCTTTCCAAGAAAGCAAGAGAATTACTAAATGAAAATTTTGAGGTTGGACTTCAGGCTCCTACAACTGTTCAAACTTCCAAGGACGGCACAAAAAAATACTTATTTCAAATAGGTAAAAATGGTTCAGTGGAAGCAGCTTATATCCCTGATGCTAATAGAACTACCCTCTGTGTTTCTTCACAAGTTGGGTGTAAGATGCGTTGTTTGTTTTGTATGACAGGCAGGCAAGGCCTTAAAGGGAATCTAACAGCTGGGGATATCTTAAATCAAATACGTAGCTTACCTGAGTGGCACGATCTAACAAATCTTGTTTATATGGGTATGGGTGAACCTCTGGATAATCTGGAAGCTGTTATGCAAAGTCTTGAGATTCTAACTGCCGACTGGGGCTTTGGATGGAGCAAAAGAAAAATTACTGTTAGTACAATAGGTATTGTTCCTGCAATGAAGGTATTCCTCGAAGAAAGTGAATGTCACCTTGCTGTAAGTCTGCATACACCGTATGAGTCGGAGCGTAAAATGCTAATGCCTGTTAGTCATGTACACTCAATTGATGATATTCTAACTGAGATTAAAAAACATGATCTTGGTAAGCAGCGTCGAGTTTCTTTCGAGTATATAGTGTTTAATGGAATCAACGATACTCCCAAACATGTAAAAGAACTTGTTAGGATATTAAATGGAATAAATTGCCGGATTAATCTTATTAGATTCCATGAAATACCAAAAACTCCTTTGAAGGGTACTGATGAGGATAGACTGCAGGAATTTAAAGAGGCATTAAATGCAAAAGGAATTATTACAACCATTAGGGCTTCTCGTGGACAAGATATTGATGCTGCATGTGGGTTGTTATCTACTAAAAATCAAAACTAGATTATTAAAAAGTGGGCACCAAAATTGATATTAGTTGATTATTATTTTTTGATAACCAACTATTTTATTATTGGTCTTTCCTATTAAAATGTATATCCCTTTAGCATAGTTGTTTGCATTTAATTCTTGCGTCTGAGAGAGGTTAATTACGTCCATTATTTTTCCAGTGGTATCCATTAATTCAATTACATCAACTATGAAATCTAGGTTTGAGTTGAGTTGGAATATATTATTTTGTTTTTCTACTATAATAATTACATTTTCTTTTTCAACATAGCTACCGATGGTAACTGGATTTGTTTCTCGAATAACAATTGCATTTGGATTTAACAGTCCACCAGATCCCGATTCTATTAAATCACTAATATAGTTTCCTTCACTATCAAACATCTTTACAGAGTTAGTACTGCCATTACCAATCAGAATATTACCATTTGGAAAAAAATCTACACCTTCTGATTTATTTATACCCTGAATAAAATCTCCAATATAAGCTCCATTAGAATTAAATCTTTTTACTGCCACTCCATTGTAATCACTTACTAATAAGTCGCCGTTTTCATCAAACCATATATCTGTTGGCCCTAATAAGTCAGTGGTTATAAATAATTCGATAAAATCACCATCTTCATCAAATTTATGTACATTATCACCATTGTAAGATGAAACATAAAGATTTCCTTGAGTATCCCAGTCTATGCCAATACTTTGGGTTACACCTGTATTAGTGAACACATCTATAAATTCACCTTCTAAATTATACCGTAAGACTTTTCCATTACCTCCCCACTGAAGAACATAAAGCAATCCATCAGGACCAATTTTCATCCTTGTTGGTGCTGATAGGCCAGTTGCAAAATAACCCTCATATTCACCAGTCAGATTATTATGTTTAGTTATTGTTCCTGATGAAAAATTAGAGATAATGACTATATCCTGATTGTCAATAAATAGTATGTCTTGCGGCCATTGGATGTTTTCATCAATAAATATTATAGGATTTTCACCGTTTTCATCAAACTTTAATATTTGCCATGGAGGGTTAGCAAAATTTCCTGCATCACTTACATAGATATAATAGGTTTGTGAAAATAGATTAGTTGATAGAATAACTAGTATTATTAATGATAGACAGAATTTTCTCATGGTATTTTTCAAAATTATTTGTACTGAAACAGATCTATTGTAGTTATTTAATAGAATTTCTATTTACAATGATACTGATAATAATGCTTAAAAGATTCTATTGATGACTGTATAATAGCACATTAACTATTCTTTAACAGTTTTAAGCTAGTATTTTTTCACCATACATAAGTTTTAAGATCTCCTTTGCAGATTGAGTTTTATACTGAATCTTTATTACCGATGAATATCATCATTGATCTTCACATTTTGTTCAACTAGTTAAGGTTTATTCCTGGGATGGCATTTTTTTTTTGAGTTATAACTCTTCCAAAGTTTAAAACTTTGGAAGAGTTGATTAAGTGCATTAATGATAAGCGGCTGGTTCCTATAATGTCAAAGCAATGGTTTCGAATCATAAGCTTGTTAGGGACTTATGAGATAAATTTCAAAACAAATCAATCCTTAATTGTTAAATTATAGTTAATTAATAATTAATTATATTTGCAATGAATAGATATAGATGACTTTACATCAATCATTATTATAAACTAAATACTATGAAGAACAGAAACTTATTTGCTTTTACATTGTTTTTATTATTACCATGTTTTTTTGGTTTTAATAATAGCAATGCTCAAACTATTGTAGGAACAGATCCTGAAAACAAAAATGTAATACTAGAGGAATTTACTGGTATTCATTGTACTTACTGCCCCCAGGGTCATCAAATTGCACAAGGGATCCAAAATTCAAACCCAGGTGTTGTACTTATAAACATACATACAGGTAGTTTTGCCAATCCAAGTGGCGGCGAACCTGATTTTAGAACTCCATGGGGAGATGCTATCGCAGGTCAATCTGGATTAACTGGATATCCTGCAGGAACTGTAAATAGGCATTTATTTCCTGGCATGTCCCAAGGTAGTGGTACAGCAATGAGCCGTGGTAATTGGGTAGCTGCTTCCAATCAAACAATGGCAGAAGCCAGTTATGCAAATGTTGGCTTGGAATCTTTTATTGATGTTGAAACCCGTGTTCTTACTGTTAATGTGGAAGTTTATTACACAGATGACAGTCCGGAATCTACCAACCTTTTAAATGTTGCCATACTACAAGATAGTATCTTTGGGCCTCAAACGGGTGGTGGTGCAGGTAATAATTATAACCATATGCATATGCTTCGTCATTTGGTAACAGGTCAATGGGGGCTTGAAATTACACCTACAACAGCAGGTACATTTTATTCAAACACCTTAACGTATACAATTCCAGAAGATTACAATGATGTTGAGGTAGTGTTAGAGCATCTGGAAATCGTAGGATATGTAACCCAGACACATCAGGAACTCATAAGCGGTAGTCGAGGAACTGTTACTCTAAGTGGTGGTCCTGTTCCTTTAACTGCTGGTTTTGAAGCTGAAGAAACCCAATTCTGTGAATCAGGAACAGCACACTTTTCAAGTACAAGTATCGGTGATCCAATACAGTATCAATGGACATTTGAAGGTGGTAATCCTGAAACTTCAGAGTTAATGAATCCTAATGTTTATTATGCAGGTATTGGTGAATACGATGTTAAGTTAGTTGTAAGAGATGCTATAGGTGTTACTGACACTATATTTAGTGCTGATTTTATTCAAGTTACTAACGCACCTGATGTTGTATTTGGAGAGGTTGAAGATCTTTGTAACGAAGATTGGGATCCTTATGAACTTACCACAGGTACACCAGCCGGAGGTGTTTATTCAGGTGACTTTGTAACTGAAGGAAAATATTTCCATCCAACTGAGTCAGGAATTGGACAATTCAACCTAACCTATACTTATACCGACGATGCTTGTGGAGCTATTTCATCACAGCAAACGGTCAATGTATTCAATTGTGTTGGTGTTGGCGAGGAAGCTGATCGGATAGCTTTGTCTGTATTTCCAAACCCAAGTCATGGATTGGTGAAACTAAATATTGTAGCTGATTTATTCGATGCTGCCGAACTCAAAGTAATTGATATTATGGGTAAAGTGGTTTATGAACAAAGTAATATATCAGTTGTTGGTTCATACACTACGGAAATTGATCTTTCAGGTTATTCAGAGGGTATTTATTTTATTACTGTTTCAGGTAATGACAAACAGGTAAGCAAGAAGATTTTATTACGGAAATAAATTTTAAACACCTAGTTGTGTTATATAAAATTTAGAAACTGCCCTGTCTGACGTTTTCAGTAGGGGCAGTTTTTTTCCTTATTTATTTAGTTTTTATACAGCTGGATCATCACAATTTACAATACCCAATTATTCAAGACAGGCTTTAATTGGTTCGATAAGGTAATTCAATGTTTGAAAACGAAAGTCCAGTCTTTCAATAGTCGTATGTATGGGATTTATTATTTTCATATGTAACCAACTAATTTATAATTATTAACCAATTGGTATTTTTCTATGATTTTAGCATGCATGTATCACAGTGATATATAAAATAGAGAGAAAAGAAAATATCTTGATAGCCGTATAAGATAATATTAATTATTTTTTATCAGGTTTAAACTAGTGTTTTCTCCACCAAACAATAGTCCCTGATATAAGAATAAATAGGATAAGTATACCTGAAAGAGGTATAAACAGAATATAGAAATCGCTAAACATAAACTTATACATACGTGCTGTATGAAGCTCGAGGGCGATATTCCATAACGACATCGGTTGACTGGAAATTTCATCAGGCATTCGATTGAAAACCTGTCCATTAGTAATATTACGGCCTCCCAAATTAAAATCAAAAAAGACTTCATTACCACTAAAATCATTGGAATATCCAGTTACTAAGAAATCACCCAAAGGTGGGCCTCCTCTTGTTTTTTCTCGAATAGGACCCTTTGTTATATAATCTTGTTTATATCCAGTAACTAGATTCCACAGAAACAGACCCTCAAATGAACCAATTAGGATGGTATTCTCATTAACTTTTTCAAATGCAGTAACGCCCATCACGCTTATTGGAGGTTGTCCGTAAACTCGTTTAAGAGTAGATTTGAAATTATCATCGGAATAGTACATTCCATCCAAAGTGGCAACCAAGTATATATCGGATTCTTCCAAATACATGATTCTTCGTAGTTTGTCGAACCATGGATTCGGTGAGTCGAGCTCTGTATATGGAATTTTCCCAACCTTAGAATATACAATTGAAATCAAAAGTGGTGGCCTTAAGAAAATACCTGTGGAAGTTGTTAAAATCAACAAAGCCATTGTTATCCATCCAATTTTATTATGCCATTTCAGGGAAAACCTTCTAATCCTGACATTGGTTTGGTTTGATTTGCTTTTCTTCTTATTTCTTTTTGAAGAGAATGGGATTAGCCAGTAAATTAATCCCGTTATACTTAGAAAAATGAATATCACGCCAATGGTATCAACGAGTAAAATTCCTGGAATTCCATAAATCTCACCACTATGAATTACCCAAAGTGTTTTGAACAATCCTACCTTATTATCATAATCTTCTGGCTCTGGTAGAGTAACCTTGGTGAAGTTAATGCCATCATTGGAGTATAGTAAATATGATCTTCCTAGAACCAACAATGTATCTCCTTTTTGGGTTATGTCAACAATCCTTTCTTTATGAATGGGTAAATCTTGTTTTTCCCAAATTTTATTGATTTCATTAAATTTATATAGCCCAAAGTATGTTCCAGCAAAAAGACCCAATGATTCTGAATAGTGCACTTTACTTACTTTCCTATTGTCGATTCCATCTGGAAATCCAGCATTAAAGTCTTTGAATTTACTTGCGTTAGTATCTGTTAACCAGATTCCTATGTTTCCATAGATTAATATTGAGTCAATTCCGATTTTCTGAGTTCCTGCAACACCAGCATTATTCCAATCTTTGTATTCATAGTCAGATGGAAGGTAATCCCTATTAACATCGATGCTGGAAAATAATTGTCTGTGATTTAGAACTATACCCGATAAAGCAAACAGGATTATAAAAACCGTAAGAATTATACTCAGCCATTTATGATATTTCTTGAAGAAGTTTATCATTGTTCATTTTTCAAAGATGACTGCAAAAATAACAATCACCCATAATTAATAGATACCTTCAATAGGGTATTCTTTGTTCACATAATTATTAGATATGGTAATTATTTGCTGTGGTTATATGACCTGTTATTTAGTATGTATTGTTGAAAAATATCTAAATTTGGAGAATTAATTATACTCACAATGGATACAATAAAAAAGGGATTTGCAAGTGACAACTGGTCAGGGGTTTGCCCTGAGATAATGGATGCATTAGCAGAAATCAATACAGGTCATATTTTTGCATATGGTGAAGGAGAAGAGGAAGTTTCGCAGTTGGCATATCGTAAATTTAAAGAACATTTTGGTAAAGATATTAAGGTGTACTTTGTTTATAATGGCACTGCAGCAAATGTTCTGGGAGTAGGTCATTTAATAAAGTCATATCAGGCTATTGTTGCTGCTCATACTGCTCATCTTAATGAAGATGAATGTGGTGCTCCAGAAAAATTTATTGGTTCAAAAATATTAGAGATTCATACAACAAATGGCAAAATTGTACCGAGTCAGGTTGCGCCATTTCTAACCAGCATAGGGTTTCAGCACCATAGCCAACCTAAGGTAATTTCCATATCTCAGGTAACGGAGATGGGAACAGTATATACCCCAGAAGAAATCAAAGCATTGGCAGATTATGCACATGCCAATAATATGTATCTGCATATGGATGGAGCTAGAATAAGTAATTCAGTTGTTGCTCTCGACACTGATTTCAGAAGTATCACCACCGACGTGGGTGTAGATGTACTTTCTTTCGGCGGAACAAAAAATGGTCTGATGTTCGGTGAAGTGGTAATATTCTTCAATAAGGATCTTGCACGGGATTTTGAATACGCAAGAAAGCAAGGGATGCAACTTCACTCAAAGATGAGGTTTATTGCTTCCCAATTCACACGTTATCTTACTGATAATCTCTGGAAGAAAAATGCAACCATCGCCAATAATATGACTAAAAGATTGGCCCATAAAATTTCAGAGATCCCAGCTTTAAAAGTAAGCCAAGCAGTTGATGCCAATGGTGTGTTTGTATTAATACCATCAGATTTGATACCAGTACTTCAGGAAAAGTATTTCTTTCATGTGTGGAACGAAGCCCCAATACTTGAAAATGGAATAGCTCGAAACGAAGTTAGATTAATGTGTTCATGGGATACAACCGAAGAAGATATTGATGGATTTATTGAACTTATAAAAAGAATTCTAGGGTAATCAGCAAAAGATAATTACTCAATAACTTTATCGGTATGCGAGTTTACAAATAGTATGGTTCCTATTTTATCGTATCCACTAAATGTATTTTCCTTTTTTACAGCTTCTTCTCTAAACCCAATGAAGGTTAGTCCGGCATCGTATGACTTCAAGTTTACAAGGTCCTTTGAACTTACTTCAGGATCCTGAGGGATAATTTCAATATTCGCGGAAGTTATTGGCAATCTTCCTGATTTCACAAGATCCTCCATATTGATTCTTGTTTCTGATTCAAGTCCAGGTTTACAGATATCGAATATTTTAATGTCAGTCTTTTTCCAGTCAGGATGACCAGAAATAATGAAACTTAATAGTATCATTAAGTTAGCATTTGATGAATCTGTGGATGAAATCCAAATATGGATGCCGTTTTTATATTTTATTTCCCTCGGACTACTTGCAAGGATTAGTACATCGAAGTTCCCTGCATTGACCAATGCATAATTATCAATAATATGATCCAGATTTCCGGGTTGTTCCTTATCAAATTCAAAGATCACCATATTGTTTTCCATGCCGGCAATTCCAGGTATTTGAATAGACTGAGCAATTGCAGAAGTGTATGATGGTGAGATAATTGTATCGAGGTAAACATGACTTCCTGTATCACCAATCATTCTATTTATTTTAGTTAACTCAATTTCAGCTTGTTTATGCGTAGCCTTTGAATAGTAGCCCTCAATTCTATGTAAATAGGTGCCAAAGCCATATTTGTGAGATATCCATTTGAGTAGTATTAGAGCCCTATCTCTTTCGAATGTACTTTTTGATATACAAATTGCACTGGGACGCCATTCATGGTATGTTTTCCTTCTACTTTTTCTTTGAAGAAAAACTTGAAGATTTCGGTTTAACTGGAATATTGCATTTGAAAATAAGCCTACAAACCCTTTTCGATATTTATGAGTATAGTTTATATAGATATACAAGGCTGTCATCATAATAAATGACATAAGTGCATAACCGGTATTTATCATAAACATTACCCAAATGGAAACTATAAATCCAATTAATGATATATACCATTTTGAATTGTACGAAGGTCGATAAGAAGGGGAGGAGCCAAAATGATTTAAGAATGATATTAAACAAAGTGCACCATAAGTTACCATGAAAAACATTGATATTATTTCAGCAACAGTATTTACATTTCCAAGAGCAACAAATATTATGGCTATTAGTAGTGTTACTAATGTACTATTGATAGGTTCACTATCTTTTTCACGACCCTTTGCAAGCCAAGTATTTATTTTTTTATTTGGGAAAGCTCTATCGGATGCCAATGCTTGCAAGGTTCTTGGAGCTACCATAACAGATCCTAAAGCCGATGAAATTGTTGAAGCTGCTAGTCCAAGTGGTATTATCCAACTACCCTGAATTGCAATACTTCCCATTACCAGCTGATTATTTATTAGGTCATCAATACTGGCAGAAACGGCAAGTTTATATGCTATAAATAAGTAGATTATCATACCGACAAATGCTGCTGCGATTGTTCCTATGGGGATGGATTTTGAAGGATTTTTTAAATCACCAGAAAGTCCTACACCTGCAGTTATTCCTGTAAAAGCAGGAAAAATTATTGCAAAAACCACAAAAAAACCTGCCGAATTTTCAAAGGTAAGATCAAATAATGAGAACTCTGTATTTTGAGCCACTTCGCTTGTCCCGGCAAAGAATAAAACAAGTGTGATAAATAATATTCCAACAACAAAATATAGGGCTTTTACTCCCAAGTTAGCTCCCTTAGAGAGAATCAGGATTGCCAGTAATATTAATGATGGGATGCTTATGGCCTGTCGGGGGAGATCAATATCATATATCTGTTTCAGGTATTCAAATAGGAATTGAAATGATTCTGTAAAGGCAATGACATAAAATGCAACGCTTATGGCCTGTGAAAGGAATAATGCAATTCCAATTGTAGCGCCAATATTTAAACCAAATGACCGAGAAATAATAAAATACTCGCCTCCGCCTTCAACTCTTTTGTTGCTGGCAATTTCTGATATGGCAAGCGCGGTGGGTATGGTAACAAGATGCCCGAGGAGGATAATCCCAATAACCCCCCAGAAACCTACACTACCAACAGCATAACCAAACCTTAGGAATAGAATTGCACCTAATATTGTTGATATTGCTGTAAAAAATACCGGAGCAGTTCCGAACTTTGTGGATACAGATTTTCCTGCCATTGTGATAGTTTATATGCTACTTAACAAAGATAACAGATTTTGTATTCAATGAGTGAATGAGTGAATGAGTGAATGATACAATGATTGAATGCTAATAATGTCAAAATGAGAGAATGAAAAACCCAAAACCCAGAACCCAAAACCCAGAACCCAGAACCCAGAACCCAGAACCCAAAACCCAGAACCCAAAACCCAGAACCCAAAACCCAGAACCCAGAACTCAGAACCCAAAACACTTATTTATGCACATCCTTAATAAAATCCTCAACTTCAGGAACTCCACCTTGATAAACTAGGTAGCCATTATAAGGTTCGCGGGTTGTAATCTCGTCGTTGATTGAAGTAAGCATCATTTTTTTAACTTCTTCAGGATCATCAGTCTGACCAAGGATCCAGCTAAGTTTAACCCAGGCAACTTCAGGTAGCATATTTCCGGTTGGGATAATTCCTTTTGCCATCATATCGCGACCAGTATCATAAACAAACATGTGAACATAACCCCAAAGAGTTTGCAGAGTCATGTACATATGAACTCCTTTGGCATGTGCTCTCTCAATTGCAGGATAAAGCTCTTTGTTTACATGTCCAAGCCCTGTTCCTACAATTATAATTCCCTTGTATCCCTTTTCAACCAATGCATCAAGAGTATCGGGTGCCATACCTGGATAGTAATATAACATCGTCACTTTATCACTGAAATAAGGAAGAATCTTAACATTCTTATCGTTACGGCGTTTATTATAGGTTTTCTTTATTGGAATAATATCTTGTCTATTGATACGAGCTAAAGGAGTATCACCTATTGTTCTAAAAGTTGACCTATAGGATGAGTGCATTTTTCTAACCCTAGTACCTTTATGCAGTAAGCCATATTCATCAGAAGTTGGACCAAACATACATACCATTACTTCAGCAATATCCGACTGCCCGGCAGCTTTCATGGCATGCATAAGGTTTAGTGCGGCATCAGAACTGGGTCTGTCAGAAGATCGCTGTGAACCAACAAGAACAACAGGTACAGGAAGGTTCTGACACATAAATGTAAGAGCCGCTCCAGTATGATGTAAGGTGTCGGTACCATGTCCGATTACAATACCATCAACACCTTTTTCAATTTCTTCACCAATTGCTTTTGCCAATGCCATGTATTGCATTGGTCCCATATTTTCACTAAAAACAGCAAAAATCTTTTCGGTTTCCAGATTGCAAATATCTGCTAATTCAGGTACAGCTCCATAAAGCTCACCAGGTGAAAAAGCAGGAATTACAGCTCCTGTGCGGTAATCAAGACGAGATGCTATTGTTCCTCCTGTTCCAAAAAGCTTTACCTTAGGAAGACCTTCAGTAAATGGAAATTCTTTTTCAGGTATTTTATAGTTAGCTTTTTTATAACCGGTTTCTTCCATACTGGTAATGGTTCTAGTATCAATACCAATATTGTAACCAGTAATAATCTTTACAACGATATGCTTGTCATCATCGTTTTCAGAACGTGGAAGAACAGTTCCTTCAAAAGTGCCACGGGTAGTTTGAGCAACAACAGTTCCCCATACTCTTACTTTATATTTTTTAAGAAGTTCTAAAGCTTCTCCCTTATAACCTTGAAATATATCGTTATCCATCTTAAATATCTTTACTTAGTTCACTTAATTCAATATTACCAATTGCAATATTGCGTAGTTTACCCATTACCCAGTTCTTCATCTTAACTTTGGAAACCTCTTTCTTACCGTCGGCAAACTTATCATATAGCAATGGTAGTTTTGATAGGATTTCTTCCTTAGTGTATTTTCTGAAATTAATACTTGTAAGAATTGATTCGAAGTCCATTTTTGGATGTTCGATTAGTTCAGGCAACATCTTTTCTGCAATTTCAAATGTTATTCCTGAATCTTTTAAGTATCTAAACAGATCATACACCTTTTCATGATTAAACTTTTCAGGACCCTTATAATGACCTTCAGCAAATTTTACCTCATGTCCTAAGAAAGTACAAACATATGAGGGTTTTACTCCAATGTCAGCAATAATTTTCTGTATAAGAGGGAAAAGATTTTTTGAGAAGATATAAGTATAAACCTCATCACTAACTCCCCACTCTTTTAATTGCTTATAGTTATCAATTACATCAGTGGGTAATCCTTTGCTTAGTTCTGTTATATAGCTATCTTCAAGTGGAATTGGTGCAGAATCTGTATCAGGATACATCCTGTCAGCTCCTGGAAGTACTCGTTCGAAGATAGTTGTCCCATCTTCAAAGGATTTACGCGTTTCAACAGGAACTCCTTCAAGTGCCATCTGACATCTTTCTTCAACTGTTTCAATGGCAGTTTTCATATCTGACATATCACCCCAAACAATAACTTGAGAATCACCTTCTTTTGCACCAAGTAGCTCTTTAATGTCATCCCATTGGGCTTCATTTATCAATGTTCTGAAGTCTTCAGAATGTGTCATATTTGGTTTCTCAATGCAAGCAATTACCTTGAGTCTGGTACTAATTTCGTCAGCAAACATTTGATTCGGCTGTGTGAAATATGAAAGAGCCCCTTCAAATTTTGGTAGATTTATTGCGATGATCTCCTCTTTTTCTAATAATTGAGGATTGCTGCCCATTAAATCTTTAATTGATATGTGGTTTACCTTCCAATCTTTAGGTTGATCTATGCTCTCCAACAACATATCTTTGATCTGAAGCAATGACCATTGACGGAATACTTCGTTATGAGTTAGTTCCGGAATCCATTTTGTGTGAGCTACACCTTTGATCTCAACTCTTGAACCACCTCTACAACTTACATTAACATCTTGTCGTCCAGCACCCATTCCTGTGCGAACTTTGTCGGTGCTTCTGTTAAGAAATCTGATATAATCGCAACCTTCTTTAACTTCATCAGGATTAACAAAATCGGGATATGTTACAGTTTCGATCAATGGCATTCCGAGACGGTCAGTTTTATATACTCGAGTGTGACCAATATCGCTAATCTCACGGCATGAATCTTCTTCGATACTTAACTGAATAAGTCTGATTTTTTTGTTTGGTAACTCAAGCTCTCCTTCAACACCAAGAATTGCAGTTCTTTGAAAACCAGTTGGTATACTACCATCCAAGTATTGTTTACGAGTTATGTGAACTTCTCCAACAATATTAAGTTTTGAGAGTAATGAAATCTCAAGAGCTTTTTCAAGTGCATCCATATTGATGGGAAATGGAGGAGTATCATCCACTTCATATGTGCATGCATTTTCGTTGTTAATTCGATAAACAATTTCTTTTTTTGTTCTAAACTCCATTAATGCTGTTCCATCATATTCACCAAGCTCACTTAGGGTTGGTCGCATGTGCCTTATCAACTCTGCATCATAATCATCATGTTGGTGGAAAATGCCCGCCGGACAATGACAGAAAAGCTTCTCATTTGTTAACAGTTGTTGGTGGACTTCTAAACCTGACATGAAACCCAAAGAATCATATGTTTCCTGAGTGGCTTCATTTCGTGGTACATATCCTACCTTTTTCTTACTGTTACTATAATTTGATCTTGAATCAAAACTCATTATATCAGCAATTTTATTCGTTTTCGAAAAAGCCCAAAATTAAGAAAAATGAATAGCATTTTGTACATATTTGTTAAAAGTTTCACCATGTAAAAATTAGAAAACCAAGGTTGAGTTTTAATCCTTATTTTTGTCATCACAAACTATATTAAGTGAGAATAAAAATCAAATACTTAACCCTCGTAGCAAGCCTTTTTTGCATATTTCAGATGGGATTTGCTCAACAGAAATCAAGAGTAAATATTGAGCATGCTGACGCCTATCGATATAGTGCAAGAATTGGAAAAGGGATTCAACGATTAATTGGTAATGTTGTAATTCGTCAAGATTCAACATTATTTTATTGCGATAGTGCCTATATTGATGAATCTAAGAATAGCTTTGAGGCTTTTCGTAATGTTCATATTAAAGTGAATGATACGGTAGATGTTTATGGTGAAAGATTATTATATGATGGTAATTCTAGAATAGCTGAGCTTTTTGAAAAAGTCAAGCTCGTGGATAAAAACACTGTTCTTACTACTGAGCATCTGATTTATAATAGGATTACCAAAACTGCTTTATATGATGTTGGAGGTACTATTGTTAACAAGAAGAATACTCTTGTTAGCAAACATGGATTGTACTATACGGCCACACGGACTTTTCATTTTAGAAAAGATGTGGTATTAACAAATCCTGATCAGGAGACATATTCCGACACATTAATTTATAATACAAATACTGAAACCGCATATTTTCTGGGGCCAACTGTTATAAGGGGGAAAGAAAGTATAATCTATTGTGAAGATGGATGGTATGATACGAAGAACGATTTATCTAAGTTAAATCGCAGACCTTCCATCACAAATAAGGATCAAACCATTACGGCTGACAGCCTAATATATGATAATAATACAATGTTTGGTAAGGCAATGGGCAATGTAAGGATAGTTGATACATTGCACAAGGTAATACTATCTGGAAAAAAAGGGGAATTGTGGGATAAGAGAGGTTTGTCTTATGTAACTGATAGTGCAATTGCCATTACATATGATAAGAATGATTCACTATTCATCCATTCCGATACCATGTGGTTGAATTTTGATGAAGATCGAAAAGCAAAAATGATAAAAGCTTATTATGGTGTGAGATTTTACCGGAAAGATTTACAAGGAAAATGTGATTCTCTTTCCTACAGTATGTCCGATTCAACTATCAGAATGTATGATGAACCGATTCTTTGGTCAGGAAAAAATCAGTTAACAAGTGATTCTATTATCATTGCCATATCTGGCAATAAAGTCGATTCCTTAATGTTGTATTCAACAGCATTTATTGTTTCTAAGGATACTATTGATACCTATAATCAGATTAGAGGTAAGAATATGGTTGCTTATTTTACCCGAAATGAACTATCAAAAATTAATGTTGTTGGTAACTCCCAAACCATATACTTTGTTCGAGAGGAGGATGGCAATCTAATAGGAGTTGATATTGCAGCATCTAGCGAAATGACAATTCGCATGAAGAATAATGATATACAGACTATTAGTTATAAGAGACAAGTTGATGAAGATATGTTTCCTGAAAAGGATCTTACAGAAAAAGAAACACGGCTAAAAGGATTTTCGTGGCAAAATTTGATTAGGCCAGCAAACAAATATGAGATATTTCTTCCCAAGGAAGAATAGTAAAATATCTAATTAATATAACTCTAGAAAAGGGAGAATTTGACGTAACGCTTTGGATTTTTCCTCACATCATTTAACAAGGAATCAAGCGCTGTTGCCGATCTGTTAAGTTCAATATATAGACTATCGTCATTCATTAGCATTCCCAAAGTCCCATGGCCACTATTAACTTTCTCAAGAATGTCTTGCATATCGACAAGTGTAGTGTTGATTTGTGCAAATGTCTTTGGAATATCAGATTTAGCTAGTGAATCGCTTATGATTTCAAAATTTGTAATAATGTTTTGAATATTTCCTTTATTTTGATTTAATGCTGATGTAAGTGAATCAAGATTGATAAGAATATCAGATATTCTTGTGGATTCTTCAACAACAAGTGTGTCAATATTTGAAGTTGTTCTCTGGAGATTTGAAAATGTTAATTCGATATTATGAAAACTCTCTTTAATATTTTCTCTGGCCGACTCATTAAAGATCGACTGAAATGCAACAACTAATGTATCGATTGATGCCAACAGGTCTTCAGCTTTCTTCTTAATAGGCTGAACCTGCGCATTTACCTCGGCCATTAATCCTTCTTCAACACTAGTTGGTAATGTATCTCCTTCCTGCAAGATGATTTTTGAATCACCTAATACAAGTTCAATTGCCTTGGACCCCATTAAATCAGAGCTAAAAATTCTGGCAATACTATTGTTTGGAATTGGGAAATCTGTGGATAGTATCATACTCACCATAATATCTCCCGACAAATCAGGTTTGAAATACACCTTCTTAACCTGGCCAACTCTCAGACCATTAATAACTACAGGGTTAGCCTTAATTAAACCATTAACCTTATGATAACTGGCGTAATAAATGGTTTCTTGTTTAAATAAGTTTGAACTTTTTAAAAAGTTAAATCCCCATACGAATATCACTATGGCAGCGATAAAGCTTATGCCAATAATTACGGGACGGGTTCGTTTTTTAGTTTTCTCAGCCATTGGTTTAAAAACGCTAAGTTAATTAAATTGTTATTTATGGAAGTGATATATGTGGAAAATAATATGATTTTAAGCTTTCCATACAATGAGTCTAATCTATTTATACTTTTCAGCTTCACTAATGCTGATTCTCTTATCCAGAAGAAATACTACAACAAATGCGTCGTTGTATCCTGCAGCCCTTACTTGTTTCTGATACGAAACAGCCTTTTCTAATGTCGAAAAACTCCCAGATGTATATTTATATAGACCATTATGCTCATAATATGACAAGTTACTTAGTTTTATGAATCTGGGATCGGATAGTTTTAATTGACGTGGACTAGTGTAGAATTGAACTTTATATGATAATCCATTATTCTTTGGAGGATCAATTGATACAACTGGAACAGCATTCATATCATCCTTAGTACTACCTTCTTTACGATATTCATATGCTTTATTCTCCTTTTCAAACTCCGATTTGTATTCCTTAAAAGCTCTATAAATAGCAGATGCCATATAAACCTGACCTTCTTTCGATCTAAGAAAATTCTCTTCTGATGAATTGCTTAAATATCCCAACTCAACCAATACCGAAGGCATTGATGTTTTCCATAGCACCAAAAATCCAGCCTGATAAACACTTCGGTCTTTTCGTCCTACCCTTTCTGAAAACTGCTTTTGAATTTTACCGGCAATGTTTAAACTCAGATCAAGATTATTATTTTGTAATAATGTCAATCCAATCAATGCTTCAGGAGATTTAGGATCAAAACCACCATATTTTTCTTCGGTATTTTCCTCAAGAAGAATAGCAGCATTCTCCATCATTGCCACATTCATATTTCGTTTGGTTCTGTTATCTTCTATACCAAGCACATATGTTTCTGAACCATAAATCTTTGATGATGTATTTGCATTACAATGGATGGAAATAAATAGGTCGGCATTTGCATCATTTGCGATCTGTCCTCGTTTGTAGAGATCCACAAATACGTCGGTTTTACGTGTATAGATAACCTTAATATTTGAAAAATTATCTTCAATATATTTTCCAGTTTTGAGAGCTACCGATAGTGCAATATCCTTTTCCCTTGATTTACTACCCAACGCACCGGGATCTTTTCCCCCATGGCCGGCATCAATAACTACTGTTTTGATTTTAGTCCCTTTTTGAGCTATCAAAGGCTGACTTAAAGATATTATCGCAATTAAAAATGGTATTAAATATGTTGTTATTTTTCTCAATATTTTGTTCTATAACGATTTACACAGTTCAAATAATATGCCATGTTTTAAACAAAGTTAGACCATTGATTGAAGTAAATTAATTGATTAACGATTTAATTATTAACACATTATTTTTCATTAGATGCAATCATTCAAATTTTTCTTAAGTTTGGGATGCATTTTATTTCTTAATCAAAACGAAAAAGACATGAATATTACTAGAACATTTGATCTTGTTGATCATTTATTGGATGGACTTCAACGCAA
>CALCGQ010000041.1 GCA_937901015.1 uncultured Bacteroidota bacterium
TTTATAGTTTAGACATATTTCTAAATAAAAGTATCTTATGTGGTTAGTTTAAGCATAATGAGATCACAAACAAACATTTAAATTAATACTCGATAAATAATTAAAATTTGAACTCAGCATATTCTTGTCTACTCTCGATGGGATAGTTACCTTTATAGACATTTCCTAAATGACCATCTATACTAATTTTATCACCTGAAGCAAAGGTAATCCCATTAAGTATGCATCTCTTTTCACCTTCATCAACCTGAAGACTAGTGCAGTTTACAACTGATGTTTTTCCAAGCCTAACAGCTGTAACTGCCGCATGTGAAGTTGCTCCTCCTTTACCCGTTAGAAGACCATCGGTTTCGAAAATCATACCAATATCATCGGGAACAGTATCTGGTCGAACCAATATAATTTTATCACTAGGTTTCTTTTGTCTTAGCATATCTATATCACCCTGATCAAAGGCAACTCTTCCATTCATGGCACCGCCACCAACTCCAATTCCTCTACCAACCAGTTCCATAATATCATAACTAGTTTTGAATACATTAATCGACTGCCTTGAGGCCATATCCTGGTTTCTGATTTGCAAGATATAAAGGTCATCCGGATTATCTGATTCGAAAGTGAACTCAACCTCTTGAGGACTATATCCCATTTTCTCGGTAAGCTCGTGTGCCATTTCATTCAGCCTTGTGTAGATATCTGGACATAACTCTTCCAGCGACATGTTCTCAAATTCTTCAGAAATCTGGTTCTTACTCACAGGTCGCGGTTTTACAAGCCCCGCAACAATATCCTCACCCTGACTTCTGAATGTATAATCGCCGTATAAACTTACCCCCTGCTCTTCTTTTGTTGGATCCTGGGTAAAAATAACACCGGTACCAGATTTATGGTGCATGTTACCAAAGATCATTTGCTGGATTACAACAGCGGTACCCCACTCATCAGCAATTTCAAGATGTTCACGATAAGCCTTTGCTCTTTCCGACGACCACGATTCAAAAACAAAATTGGTAGTTATGATTAACTGAGTAAACACATCCTCTTCGAGTTCGATATTATTCTGTGTTAAAGTATCTTTATATGCCATGGCGATTTCGCGCATTGCGATGGGGCTAAACTCAGTTTTATGATCGACCTTAAATTTCACCTTATGGATTTCCATAATATTATCAAAATCATCGCGCGACATACCAAATGCCATTCCCCAACTTTGAATTAACCTGCGATAGGAGTCCCAAGCAGACCATTCAAAGCCCTTCTTTTTACTGAGTTTTTCTGTTATTTCATCATTCATACCCACATTCAGGATAGTATCCATAGCTCCGGGCATTGAAATTGCCGTTCCGGATCTAACGGATAATAAGAGTGGATTATCAGGATTCCCAAACTCCTTACCAGCTGCTAATTCAATTCTATAAAGGTGATCTTTAATAAGTTCATATATTTCATCTCGAAGTTCAGGATGCTCAAAAATCGCTTTGTGCTTTCTAAAAACTTCTGTAGTTAGCACAAAACCAGGAGGAATAGGAAATCCAGCCATTCGTAAAACTTTAAGGTGATATGCCTTTGAACCAAGAAATACCTGATTATCCACCACAGGGTTTGCACCTCCTAATCTTGCGATTACAAGGTCTGAATTATAAGACATAACCTCTTTAATCATCGACGGTTTAATATTATCAGCCATCGCTCGTAATGAATCTAATATTCGAGCAATAAAATTATCCAGAGGTTGCATTAAAAATGCCTCGGCAATTACATCTCGATAAAACTTTTCAGATTCTTGATTAACAAGGTTAACTTCAGCTTCAGGAGATAAATTTCCATTTTTGTCAAATAGCTGGGGAATAACAATACGCAAAGGTATTTCATAGGATTTTAAGAAATACTTAATTATTGTTCTTTTAACATCCTCAGCAAGAAACTGGAATATATTGATATATTGATCAAAGGACAGGCTCTGTGAACGCAAGCTGTACTTTAGCATTAGCAAATTAGAATTAAAGCTTTGATTAGTGATACCATCTAACTCCAACCCTTCTCTGAAGAAGTCGAGTATATCATATATGTCAGTTAAGGTTTTTGCTGAAATATAACTCAGGTTAATTTGATCGACAACCTTTTCCATTAATCGGGTTGCAACATTCTCAAGCCTAAAAGTAAGACCAAGGGCTTCGAATTTAGGTTCACGATAAGTACCATACATCGATGGTATTCCAATTGCAATATGTCGCTTATGATAAATATTTTCCCACCCCTGGCTGGTTTTCTCATTAAAAATAACCTCCTTAAGGTTATTCATAAACTTGTATATAAGTTTTAGCGAAGCACCAAAATCGTCTTTCTCTAAAGCTAGTTTAAAAAGCACAATATCACCATCATCTATATAAGAATACTTTTTAAGGACACTTGAAATATCTACTGTTTCAAAAGAATACTTTTCCTTTAAATGAGCATAAAGAAGTCTCATATCCCTCAACCTTTCAAGGTCACGATCATTCTTTTCTGAAAGGCTAGCTAAACTATTCTCAAAATTGGTTTCATCACTTGCCAATAATTCCACCGGTTGTTTCCCACTTGTTTCACACATTTCTACCACCATGCGGTGAACAGGTGCAAAATACTCACATTTCATGTCAATAGATTCATAGACATTTTTTGGCAACAAAGGCTTAATAGACTCAAGTTCACCGTCATACCAAAAGTTGAATATTTTCAGTGTTAAACCTATAAGTGTATTATTACTCTCCGTGTGCACCTGCTTTCTAAGAAAATGGATGAGTTTATCTTTCCTATGTGAAATCTCATCCATTGAAGTTGTTACTTTTCTAATTTCGCCCTCTGCCCCTATTTCATTGAAATAAACAGGGAATATTCGAGTAAGCTGCTTGACTCTTTTGTAGAAAGGAGCAATATTCGAATTTAATATTTTCGTTATTTCCCTTTGAAAAAGATCCGTATCGCTCAAGAATATGCCACCTAGCTGCAAATTAACTATGAGAACCGATAGTAGCCTTTCCATTTCCACCTGAGAATTCTCAATTAACTCTAGCCAAACACTTATATTTTTAATATGATTTTCGTTTACGCTGAGTTGCCAGTCTTCATTAACATATACTATTCCTGGTGTTTCAAACCCAAATTCAATTATCTTATCTTCAAAATAATGAATGAGATGAGCATCTTCAGTATCATCAATTTCAATTACTTTCTTACCGAGAGTTAGAAGGATATCCAAAACCGATGATGTATGGTCCTTCCGAAGCCCATGAGAAAAATCGAATATACTATCTATGAATCCAATCAAATTATCCCTGCTTACTTCTTCCAAAGTCTGTATAAGCATACTATTCAGATTCCAGATTATTCGTTCTTTATGGGAATACATTCCCTCAAGATTAAGCAAGTAAAAGCTGAAATAGAATTTTTCAACAAAAGAATCAAATAATGATACTGATGAAGCAAATTTATCAGCAACCATATCATAATCTGGAACTTTAGTTACCAAATCAGTCCAATTATCTATACTTTCAATAGTATTAGATAACTCATTAAACCATGGTCTCCCCAACTCTTTAGTAACTTTTGACTGATCTACGGTTAATATCCCAGACTGGTTCTTAAGCCAGTTCTCAACCTTTGTAGTATGTTCCCAGTACTCTATGTTCTTTTTATAAATAATGATATTGGTCATTAATAATTGCTTACTAAAAACCTTATTATCTACAATACCTTTAAGATATCTATTAAATATTTTGATGCTTTAATAAAGCTCAATGAATCTGATTTAAGGCCCGACTGTAATGTCATGCAGCATCTTTCGATGGTAGTATTATATTCAACTTTTTCCTTAGCTAGTTTTTGTACGAACTCTAATATTGTTTTAATAATCATAACATGAAATTCCTTACTACTTTCCTCCAAAAGCAGTTTTTTTATCATAGTAATTGGAATTTCAAATGCCTTTTCAGGATACTCAAGTGCTATATAATACCAATAATCGGTCAATAATATCTTCCTTAACTCCTCAGCAACAAATTTTTTATTTGAGAAAGGGTGTTGGAATTCTATGATGCAATCGTTTGCACGTTTATTGATTCCGAAGTACTTTTTACTCAGATCTATAAA
>CALCGQ010000042.1 GCA_937901015.1 uncultured Bacteroidota bacterium
CAGTCATATATTAATTATGATAGATGAAAATGCTACCCCTGAAGATACTTTAAAAGCATATAATAAAATCTCAACAATACTTGATGAAATTAAAGCAGGTAAAGATTTTGCGGATGCTGCAGTGGAGCATTCGGATGATCCATCAGCACGCGATAAGGAAGCTGTTCCAAATCAACAAAGATTTAAGGAAGGTAACAAAGGAGATCTGGGTTACTTTACTGTTTTCAATATGGTTTATCCTTTTGAAAATGCCGCTTATAATACGCCTTTAGGTCAGGTTTCACCAATTGTTAGAACAAAATACGGATACCATATTCTAAATATTGTGGATGTTAAAGATGCAATGGGAACAGCTGAAGTAGCTCATATTTTTGTTGCATTACGTCCTGAAGCTTCTACCGAAGATAGTTTGAGAAAAGTTCAAAAGATCAATAATATTTATGAAAAAATTCAGGATGGTCTTTCATTTGACGATGCTGTTGTTGAATACTCAGAAGATAAAGGATCAATCAAAAACAGAGGTAAATTAAGTGGATTTTCTGTTAATAGAGTTGTTCCCGAATTTGTATCAACAGTAGGTGGATTAGAAATAGGTGGTATCTCAGAACCTGTTAGAACTGCATATGGTTATCATATTATTAAGTTGCTTACTTTAAATCAACCTGGTACTTTTGAAGAAGAGCAAGCAGTACTGAAGGAAAGGCTTGCTAAAGATAAACGCTCGTTGAAAAGTGAAGAAGCGGTTATCGCTAAAATAAAGACTGACAATAAGTTCAAAAATTATCCTAAAGCAATTGATGCAGTTATCGCTAAGATTGACACTACAGTATTGGCTAAAAGATTTGTTGCAGATAGTCTTATTGGAATGACTGAAACTGTTATCAAGCTTAAAAAACAAAAGTATACTCAATATGACTTTGCCAAATTTGTTGAGATTGAACAAAGAATCCAAGACAATATCGACAAAGAAGTTTATTTACACCAACTGTTTACTGAATTTGAAAAAGAAAGTTGTCTTGATTTTATGAATGCAAATCTGGAAGATCAATTTCCTGACTTTAAAGAACTTGTTAAAGAATACCATGATGGTATCCTTTTGTTTAACTTAACAGATGAAAAAGTGTGGACTAAAGCTGTTAAAGACACTATAGGCATTGAGGAGTTTTTCTTAAATAATAGAGAAAGATATAATTGGGGAGAACGTGTTGATGCATCTGTATTTCAATTAAGAAATAAATCAAATATTGAAAAAGTAAAAGAAATAATTCTAAAGTATGATAATGATGGTGATATAGCCAAAGCGTTTGATGCAGATAGTATCAACAGCATTAGAATTTTACCTGATGTTTATGAGCTTGGTGATGATAAATACATCGACATGGTTGAGTGGAAAACAGGTCTTTCAGAAGCAATCAACTCTGATGTGGAAGATCTTACTGTTTTTGTATTTATTAGAGAAGTGCTACCTCCACAGCCTAAAGAACTTAAGGATGCAAGAGGTATTGTTACTGCAGATTATCAAAACTTCCTTGAAGAACAGTGGATTACTGAACTAAAAGGTAAGTATCCCATAGAATTAAATGAAGAAATACTAACTAGGATAATTGAAGAGAAAAAGAAGTAATCACTAATTTGTGTTATAATTAATTCATTTTGAGAAACATACTTGCATATTTGATTGTATTAACTATCGCCACAGGCTGCATTAATCCAATCAATCAAAATGAAGGTGATGCTGTAGCTCGAGTAGGTAATACCTACCTGTACGCCAGTGATATAGCGAATATTATCCCAAAGAACGCATCTCCTAGGGATAGTATTACCATAGTCAGGTCATATGTAAATGACTGGGTACGAACAAATGTTATGATTTCCCAGGCAGAACTAAACTTACCTCCAGATCAACTTGATTTCTCCAAGCAATTGGAGGAGTACAGAAACTCATTGATCATATATAAATATGAAACTAGTCTTATTGATCAAAATCTAGACACAATAGTTACTGACGGAGAAATTGAGGATTATTACAACTCTCATCTAAGTGACTTTGAACTAAAGGAAAATATCACTAAAGCCGCCTATATCATAATCGATAATAATCTAACTTTGGAAGATCAGTTTGATCATATATTTAGTCTTGAAGACTCCATCTTGTTCGATTCTCTTGATTACCTAGTTCCTTCTTACGCACTTTCATCAAATTTGGATACATCCAAATGGATTAGTTTTTTCAATATTCAGAAAGTAATACCCATAGAAACTTACAATCGGGAGCATTTCTTGAAAAACAACCGACTTGTCAAAATTAATACTGAGAAATTTATTTACTATGTTAAATTTTTCAACTTTAAGATTAAAGATGACATTAGTCCGTTAGACTTTAAAAGGAACGATATTTACAATATTATAATCTCCAAAAGGAAAGTAATGCTTGCTAAAGAAGTTAGAAGTGACATTTACGAAAGAGCTTTAAAGAATAGTGAATTTGAAGTATATTATCATGAATAACTAACTTCTGTATCTCATAAATGAACAACGCATAAAATAAAATAATGAATACTAAACACATTAATACCAACAGATTAAAGTCAGTAAACAAACCCCTAGGTGTGCTGCTGATTACATTTTTGTTAGCAATATCAATTTCTGCCATTTCCCAAAATGAAGATGATCAGATAATTGATCGCGTTGTTGCAATTGTAGGTAACGGAATTGTCCTTGAAAGTGATATCCAAAATCAATACCTTAACTATAGGATGCAAGGTGGCATAAGTGGAAGTGTATCTGAGATTAAATGTAATATTATTGAAGAGATTCTATTCCAAAAATTAATGGTTGCTCAAGCTGAAGTTGATAGTATTGAAGTTAGTGATGTACAAGTAGAGGCAGACCTTGATAGAAGACTTGCCAGTTTTATCCAACAATTTGGCTCACAAGAAAAAATGGAAGACTACTACGGCAAATCCTTAATTGAAATAAAAAAGGAACTTCATAGTATTGTTCACGAACAAATGCTGGCACAGCAGGTACAATCAGGTATTGTTAGCACAGTTGATGTAACGCCATCAGAAATACGCTCTTTTTTTAAATCCATTCCTGTAGACAGTATTCCTCTCATTAAAACAGAATATATTATTGCTGAAATTGTCAAAAACCCTCCTATTAGTATTACTGAAAAACTAAGTGTAAAGGAGGAACTAAATGATATTCGAAAAAGAATCCTTGATGGTAGCAGTTTCTCAACCCTTGCAATTATGTACTCACAAGATCCAGGATCAGCCAAAAAAGGTGGTGAGCTTGGTTTTTATGGACGTGGACAATTGTACCCTGAGTTTGAGGCCGTAGCATTTAAGCTTAAAGAGGGTGAAATCAGCAATGTAATTGAAACGGAAGCAGGCTATCACATTATTCAAATGATTGAAAGAAAGGGTGATTATGTTAATGTACGTCATATACTTCTTTCACCAAAGGTTAGCCCGCAAGATCTTGAAATAGCTCAAAGGGAACTTGATAGTGTAGCAACATTAATACGTGCCGACTCAATGTCGTTCATCGAAGCTGTGGTTAAATTCTCAGAAGGTGAGAATGTAAATAATGAAGGATTAATGATTAATCCATATACCATGAGCACCACATTTGAGGCTGAACAACTAGATCCTCAGGTTTCATTCGTTATTGAGAAAATGGAAGTAGGTAGTATTTCTAACCCTGTTCCCATGAAAACCGAAGATAATAAAGATGCTTTCCGAATTATCCTATTAAAGGAAAAGTCACAGCCCCATAAAGCAAATCTTGAAGAAGATTACACTAAGATTAGAGAATGGGCCTTAAATGATAAACAAATAAAGGCTGTAGGTAAATGGATTGAAGATAAAGCAGCTAGCACTTATGTTAAAATTATTGACGAATACAACTCTTGTGATTTTGATCATAATTGGGGAATGAAATAAGGATAGCATTAACACTAATAGATTAAAATAAGCAAATGACTAATAATAAATATAATTCCGATGTAGATGCTCTCAAAGCATTTGTGGAAAAATATCATACTCTAAGAACTGAAATAGCTAAAGTAATTGTTGGACAGGACGAAATCGTAAAAAATTCATTAATCTCTATTTTCAGCCAGGGCCATGTATTACTTGTTGGTGTTCCTGGTCTGGCTAAAACACTGTTGGTTAACACCATTAGCGATGTGTTGGGCTTAGAATATAATAGAATTCAATTTACTCCGGATCTAATGCCATCTGATATTATTGGGACTGAAATCCTTGATGAAAACAGAAAGTTTAAATTTATACAAGGGCCTGTTTTTGCCAATATAATCCTTGCCGATGAAATTAACCGTACACCTCCCAAAACTCAATCTGCTTTGCTGGAGGCTATGCAGGAAAAATCTGTTACGGTAGCTGGCCATGCTTATAAACTTGATTCCCCATTTTTTGTACTGGCAACACAAAATCCAATTGAGCAAGAAGGTACCTATCCCCTGCCTGAAGCTCAACTCGACAGATTTATGTTCAATCTAATCCTTGATTATCCAGCGGTTAACGAAGAACTGGAAATTGTTAAGCGAACTACAGGTGGTTCAAATACCTCTGTAAGCAAAATTATTAATGCTGATGAAATACTGTTTTTCCAACAGTTAATCCGTAAAATACCTGTGGCCGACAATGTTATGGAATACGCTGTAAATCTAGCCTCCAGCACTCGCCCAAATACAAAGCTAGCACATCCATGGGCAAATAGTTTCTTAAACTGGGGAGCTGGTCCACGTGCTTCTCAATATCTAATAATTGGGGCAAAAGCTCATGCAGCCATTTCAGGTAAGTTCTCACCCGATATTGAAGATGTTAAAGCAGTAGCTTTACCTGTATTACGCCACCGAATTGTCCGTAATTACAAAGCTGAAGCAGAAGGTGTTAGCATTGATGCATTTATTAATGAACTTCTGTAATTTCATATTAACTTTCATGGTATTTGGTCTTTAGTCTTTGGTCTCTAGCAATTAGAAAGGAACCACAATATATAATTTTGGGTTTTTCGGAGATCTAGAAATTCCATATTCTCATTGTCTCATTTAAATATTTTAGCATTTCATCATTTTCACATACCTCTCATAAATAATTTGTTATATATGTGAATTTTTATATATTTGGGGGAAAAAAGATGTGCCTTTCACTACCCGGTAAAATAATTTCCTTTAGTAATGATGATGATATTGCGATGGCTTCAGTAGATTTTGGTGGAGTTAGACGTGATATATGTACCGAATGGGTGCCAGAAGCTAAAGTTGGTGATTATGTATTGGCTCATGTTGGAACTGCTCTTTCACTAATTGATGAAAAAAATGCATTGGAAAACATAAGCGCACTCAATGAGATTAGCAAAGGACTAGAATTAGAGGATAATAAATCAGATAAATAATGAGCGCTCTCAAGTCAGTTTCCATTATTACTCAGGATGAGAAGATGCTCGATTTGATTAATCGAATTAATAAAGTTGCAGACTCTGATGTAAGCATATTATTGATTGGTGAAACTGGCGTTGGTAAGGAAATATTTACTGATTACATACATCACCTTAGTAATAGGGGTCATTTCCCGCTTGTTAAAATCGGGCTTGCTACTCTCCCACCCGAGTTGATGGAAAGTGAACTTTTTGGATTCGAAAAAGGGTCATTTACAAATGCCGATCGTAGTAAAAAAGGAATGTTCGAGTTGGCTGATACTGGCAGCCTTTTTCTTGATGATATAGATGATACTCCTCTCAATGTTCAGGCAAAGCTACTTAGAGCCATTGAAGCCAAAGAAATAAGACATATAGGTGATACAAAAGCAATACCAATAGATGTAAGGCTAATATGCGCTTCTAAACTGGAGATTTCTGATCTTATTGATAGAAGACTTTTCCGACAAGATCTCTATTATCGAATTAATGTTGTCGAACTTCGTATCCCTACTCTACGAGAACGAAAGGGAGATATTCCACTTCTGGTTGATCATTTATTGAAAAGATTTGCCCGTGATAAGAAATTAAAAATTTCACAGGAAGTTATGGATATTTTCATGAACTATGATTGGCCTGGTAATGTTCGTGAATTAAGAAATGTAATGCAGCGCTCATCACTTTTTGCAAATCATACAATTGAAATTGAAGATCTACCCGATAGATTTAGAAATATTAACTATGTAGATAATATCATTAAATCTTGCAGTATTTGTTTTGATTCTGGGCAGATGTCGTACAATGAACTCCTTAATTGCATTGAGTCAAAACTATTAAACGATGCTATTTCCAACTCCAACGGAAATCAAAGTAATGCAGCTCAAAATTTGGGACTGAAACTCTCAACATTCAGAGATAAGGTTAAAAAGCTAAAATTATCATAATTCACATTTTTTTCTAACGGATTTCCATATCCATATTACGGTATTCCGTATTTACTGAGAAAATTCCTATTTAGAACCAATTCAAATTACATTATCTTAACATCACTATCCCCTTAATTTTCTTATGGTTAGGTAAAGAGTTTAATTCCATTCTAATTAAGTTTTTAATCTCGGAACACCATTTGCCTTAGTGTGTCGATGGCAGTTGGTTTACAAATAGAGATTTCTGGAAAAATAGCTGAAATCATCGATGATGAGGCGGGTAGGTATGTGCGCATAGTTTGTAAAAGCAGTAATATGCTTATAGAACTTGATAATCTAGATGATATAAGTTTGGGAGACACCATAACAATTAAGGGAAATCTGGCAATGAAGCATGTTATAGTAAATGGAATAGAACAAATAACTAATAATCAATAGTACCAAAAATCATTATTATGGGTAAAAAACGTAAGACTTATTATGAAGTTGCAATGGATAAAGGTTATTCAAGGCGCGACTTCATGAAACTCGGTGCAATGATGGCTGCCTTTATGGGGCTTGAAGCAAATATGGTTGGGCAAGTTACAAAGGCCATGGAAACTAAAACAAGAATTCCAATCATATGGCTCCACGGACAAGAATGTACATGTTGTAGCGAATCTTTCATAAGATCATCGCATCCATTGGTGGCTGATATTCTCCTTGATCTAGTTTCACTTGACTATAGCGAAACATTAATGGCTGCCGCGGGTCATCAAGCTGAGAAATCTCTTGAAGATGCTATGAAAAATTACCATGGGCAGTATTTACTTACAGTAGAAGGTTCGGTGCCAACAAAAGAAAATGGAGTTTACTGTTGTATAGGTGGTAAAACATTTGAAAACATTCTTCATGAAGCAGCTGAAGGTGCAAAAGCAGTTATTGCCTGGGGAAGTTGTGCTTCAAACGGGTGTGTACAATCAGCAAAACCCAACCCCACCGGTGCTACGCCAATTCATAAAATAATCAAAGGAAAGCCAATAATCAATGTACCAGGTTGCCCTCCCATAGCTGAAGTAATGGCTGGAGTTGTAGTTTACCTATTAACTTTCGACTCTATTCCAGAACTTGATAGACTTAAACGTCCTAAAGCATTTTATTCACGCAGAGTTCATGATACTTGTTATCGTCGACCTAATTTTGATGCTGGTCTTTTCGTTGAATCATTCGACGATGAAAATGCTAAAAAAGGATATTGCTTATATAAGATGGGTTGCAAAGGACCAGTAACCTATAATGCATGTGGTGTAATAAAATGGAATAATGGAGTAAGCTTTCCAATACAGTCAGGTCATCCATGCATTGGCTGCAGTGAAGAAGGATTTTGGGATAATGGTCCATTTTATGAAAGACTACCCAAAATACATGCATTTGGAATTGAAGCTAATGCTGATAAAATTGGCTTAGGCTTAGGTGTAGCAACTGGAGTCGGTATTGCCGCCCATGCTATTACAACTAATATACGTAAACGTAAATTAATTGTAGATGGAGAGTGTGAAAATGAAGAAATTAACCAGAAATAGGAAGGAGATAATATATGAGCCAAAGAATAATAGTTGACCCCGTAACAAGAATCGAAGGACATTTAAGGGTCGAGATTGAAGTAGCAGATGGTAAAATAGTTGATGCTTACAGTTCTGGAACCATGGTTCGTGGTATGGAACTAATACTAAAAGATCGTGATCCACGTGACGCCTGGGCATTTACAGAGCGTGTTTGTGGGGTTTGTACAACTGTTCATGCACTTGCTTCCGTTCGTACAGTTGAAAATGCACTTGGTATAGTAGTACCTCCAAATGCAGATATAGTAAGGAACCTAATGTTTTGCTCACAAATGATGCAAGATCATGTTGTTCATTTCTATCATCTCCATGCACTTGACTGGGTTGATGTTGTTTCATGCTTAAGTGCAGATCCAAAAGCAACATCAGCATTAGCTCAAAGCATATCAAAGTGGCCAAAAAGCTCACCAGGTTATTTCAGTGATACCCAGAGACGGATAAAGAAGTTTGTTGATAGTGGCCAACTTGGAATATTCGCAAACGGATATTGGGGACACAAAGCTTACAAATTGCCACCAGAAGCAAATCTAATGGCTGTTGCCCATTATCTTGAAGCTCTTGAATGGCAGAAAGAAATAGTAAAAGTTCATACCATATTCGGAGGTAAAAACCCACACCCAAATTATCTTGTAGGTGGGGTGCCACTTTCAGTTGATATGAATGAGGCCAATGCTTTAAACATCGAGCGACTAGCTTATGTTAAACAATTATTGGATGATGCGAAAACATTTATTGATCAGGTTTATATACCTGATTTAATGGCTATTGCATCATTCTATAAAGATTGGGGTGCCATAGGTGGTGGACTCAAGAATTATATGTCATATGGAGACCTTCCTACAAATGGATATGGAGATATTTCAAGCTTCAAATTCCCAAGGGGGATAATTATGGATCGTGATTTAAGTAAGATTCATGAAGTTGATGGAACAGATTCAGAACAAATAAAAGAGTTTATCGCGCATTCATATTATGATTATGATAGTGGTGATGGAAGTGGTAAACATCCTTGGGACGGGCAAACGAATCTTAATTACTCAGGACCAAAACCACCTTATGATCAGTTAAATGTTGAAGGAAAATATAGCTGGTTAAAAACTCCTAGATGGAAAGGTCATGCAATGGAAGTAGGACCATTATCAAGAGTGCTAGTGGGTTATGCATCTGGTCGTGAGGACTATAAAGAAGTTGTTGAATCAGCTTTATCTCAATTAAATGTTCCTGTGGGCGCTCTATTTTCCACTTTAGGTCGTACTGCAGCCAGAGGTCTAGAAACCAAACTAATTGCTGATTGGGCACAAGAATTTTATGGATCATTGGTTACAAATATTAAGAATGGAGACACAAGAATGCATTCTGACTATATGTGGGATCCAGCTGATTGGCCAAAGGAGGCAAAAGGAATAGGAATGACGGAGGCTCCACGAGGTGCACTTGCACATTGGATAGTTATCAAGGATAAGAAAATTCACAATTACCAACTTGTAGTACCAAGCACATGGAATGCTTCACCCAGAGATGTGGAAGGTAAGATGTCAGCATATGAAGCTGCATTGATAGGCACTCCAGTTGAAGATCCGGAAAGCCCATTGGAATTATTGAGGACAATTCATTCATTTGATCCATGTATCGCTTGTGCCGTGCATGTGTACGATGAGAAAGGTTCTTATGTTCATCAAATTCAAACATTCTAGTTATGACAAAATATGCTAAAATTGAGAGAACACTTATGCATCCGAAGTATGTTTGGCAACTTCCGGTGCGATTCTACCACTGGATAAATGCATTAGTAATTGTAATTCTCACAATTACCGGTTTTATCATAGGTGATCCTCCAGCCATACAATCTTCTTTAGAGGCATCTTTTAGTTACTGGTTTGGAACAGTGCGATTTATTCACTTTGTAGCAGCATACATATTTCTATTTAACTTTATAATGAGGCTATATTGGGGATTCGCAGGTAACAAATTTGCTAAATGGAGTAATTTCATTCCCTACTCCAAACAACATTGGATTGATATGTGGGAGGTTGTAAAGGTAGATATATTCCAGGTAAAATGTGTACATAATCCAAACCTAGGACACAATGCTCTTGCTAGCTTTACTTACTTTTTAACATTTATAGTATTTCTACTTCAGGTACTTACAGGTTTTGGCATATATGCCGCAATGAGTCCAAGTTGGTTCCCGCAATTATTTGAGTGGGTACCTGCATTACTCGGCGGCGATATTGCTACACGTCAATTACATCACATACTTATGTGGTTCTTTATCCTGTTTGCCGCTGTACACGTTTATCTAGTATTCTATCATGACTATATTGAGAAAAACGGTGTTACATCTTCTATGATTGGAGGGTGGAAATTTCAGGAGAAAGATAAGGTGGAAAGAGAAAGAGATTAAAAATGTTATTTTGGTTTAAATCACTAGCTCGGATAAAAAAAACTTTTTGTCCGGGCTATTTTTATTCTCGCCATCTGAGACACTATCAAAATACATATATTTACAACTATTTTGAAATTCAACATAATGGATAAAACATTGATTCTTGGCTTAGGAAATGTGCTTCTAATGATGAAGGAATTGGAGTAAGAGTAGTTGAAGCAATGGAGAACATTGAATTGCCTAACAAAGTAGATATCCTAGATGGAGGAACAGGTGGATTTGTATTACTATCTCTATTCCATGAGTATAGCACTATAATAATCATTGATGCAACGCTTAACGATGAGGAGCCTGGCAGTATTATGGTGCTCGAGCCTAAATATTCATCAGACTTTCCAAAATCACTAAGTACTCACGAACTTGGCATGAAGGACATGATAGAATCAGCAACACTTCTGGGAAAAGTTCCTAAACTATATTTGGTGGCAGTATCAATTTCTCCAACACAAGATATGAATATGAAAGTTACACCTTTCCTGCAGAAAAAAATACCATCCATTATCGATGTTGTTTTCAAAATAGTTGATAAACTACCGTCAAATTAGATAATCCAAAAGTGTGAAAACAAAAGTTTGTGTAATTCAGGACTCCCCAATTTTCTTTGACAAATCGAAGACACTGGAGAAAACAGAAAAGTTAACAGCTAAATATGCTAAAGAAGGCTGTGACCTTATTATATTTCCTGAGTCGTTTATTCCTGGATATCCAAGGGGATTTTCTTTCGGTGCCAAAGTAGGATATCGAACAGAAGAAGGAAGAAAACTTTATCAAGATTACTATGACAATAGTTTCGATATCCAGGGAGATGAGCTTACTAAGCTTGAGAAACTTTCGAAGAAAAACAATATATATATTATTATAGGGGTAACCGAAAAAGAAGACCATAGCGGAAGTCTGTACTGCTCAATGCTATATATTTCACCTGATAACGGATTATTGGGTGTTCATCGTAAAATAAAACCGACCGGAATTGAAAGACTTGTATGGTCAGAAGGATCGGGTGATACTCTTGTTACATACAATACAAAAATTGGCAAGTTAGGTGGACTCATTTGCTGGGAAAACTATATGCCTCTTGCTAGGATGTCAATGTACTCAAAGGGTGTTGAAATATACATAGCTCCTACTGCAGATGCTCGAAAAGAGTGGACATCAACTATGATACACATTGCACTTGAAGGAAGGTGTTATGTAATTGGAAGCAATCAGTACTTTACTAAATCGATGTACCCAGAAAAGTACCAACATCTTGTTTCAGATGAACCTGAAAACATATGTGATGGAGGTAGTATCATTGTTTCACCACTGGGAAAAGTAATTGAAGGTCCATTATTCGGATCTAACGGTGCCTTGATTGCGGTATTGGATATGAATGAGATTATCCCTAGTAAATTGGATTTTGATGTTATTGGTCATTATTCGAGAGACGACATTTTTAAACTAAAAGTAATAGATCAGCCTAACATTATGAATGAACCTAGTGATTAATAGTGATATAAAATTGAATATTGATATAAATTAAAACTATGAATACATATTTACAAATTGGAACTACAGTAGTATTTTTTGCATTAACTTCATATTCTATTGGTGTTCTTACAGAGCAAAAAACCCGACGAATATCACGAAATGTAATTTTATTTCTCACTTTGGGAGTTGTACTTGATATTATTGCCACCTTTTTTATGATAATTGGTTCAAGTAAAGGTGGCTTTACTTTACATGGATTTATTGGGTATTCATCATTACTGGGAATGCTATTGGATGCTATTTTTATGTGGATTAGAGTTGCTAAGTATGGGCTTAACAAAGAAGTGCCTAAAAAACTTCACCTTTATTCAAGATATGCTTATATATGGTGGGTGTTGGCGTTTATTACGGGAGGATTACTTGTATTTTTGAAATAGAAATGCTACATATACACATAGCTTACAATGCTTTAAGCAACTGTGATTAAGTATAATGAAAATTAGTTTGAAATATTTCAAGAATGGAATCTTAAAAAAAA
>CALCGQ010000043.1 GCA_937901015.1 uncultured Bacteroidota bacterium
ATGACACTAACTCTTATTCTTTATATTGGGTTTGCAAGTGGTGCTACCTTCCTTGGTATGGGGGCTGAATTTATACCGCTTATTCCAATACTACTTATGCTATCAAAAGAAATGGGTTATGATCGAATTTATGGGGTTTCCATACTTCTGATTCCCATGGGTATAGGTTGGTCAACTGCAATTACAAATCCTTTTACAGTGCAGATCGCACAACAAATAGCTGAAGTTCCAATAGGAAGTGGAATTGGTCTTCGCATTGCTATGTTTATTATATGTGCAACAATTGGATTTCTGTTTCTGATGAGATATGGTAGAACTTTAAAAAAAGATCCATCAAACTCTGTAATGTCAGACGATTTGTTCATAATGGATGAGGATTATGAAATTGAAGATGAGCCAATAACCAAGAAACACTTTTGGATTGGGATTACTGCCATGGTATTGTTCGGGTTAATTTTATTTGCTGTTCAAACAATGGGTTGGGGATTAATTGAAATGACAGGCGGCTTTTTTACCGTTGGTCTGATAACAATCCTAATCAGTGGGATGTCGGGTGATGAGTCCATGAAAGCATTTGTCAAAGGTCTTGAAATAATGATTGTACCTGCTCTAATTGTTGGCTTTGCCAGAGGTATCCAAGTGGTTATGCAAGAAGGTCAGATAATAGATACTATCCTATTCCAAACTGCATCAATATTACAAGAGCTACCAACAATCCTTGCTGTAGAAGGAATGTACGGCTTTCAAGCATTCTTAAACTTTTTCATCCCATCTGCTTCAGGACAAGCCATGGTTTCAATGCCATTAATGGTTCCACTGGCAGATTTACTTGGTATTAGTCGTCAAACAGCGGTTCTAGCATTTACTTCCGGAGATGGATTTTCAAATATGATTATACCCACAAATGGTGTGCTAATGGCAATAATTGGGATCGCTCTTGTACCATTTGAAAAGTGGTTCAAATTTATTCTTCCGTTATTCCTAATACTTGCTGCTGTTGCTGCTATTTTTCTTGTAATAGCTGTATTAATAGGCTACTAGAAGACCAATTTTTTCAGGATCATTTTCATAATTATAATTTCCCTTTCTAATATTTTGTTTAATGTAATATTGTCTGTTCAATTTTCATAAATTTACAATTTATTGAGCATCATAAAGATAGTAACATGAATTCTCAAGAGATTGAATCAGAAACAATCACCTGCAAAAATTGCGGTAATCATTATCGAGGTTTATTTTGTAATGAATGCGGGCAAAAGAATATTACAGAAAGAAATACTGTAAAACATTTCCTGGAAATAGCTTTCAATAGCTTTGATTTGAACCGTGGGGTTATATTCACTGCCGTTTCATTATTTAAAAATCCGGGAAAACTGATTAATGATTATATATCAGGCAAAACTAAACCATATTATAACCCTCTAAGTTACCTGCTTATAATTGCGAGTATTTATGCTTTACTCATGATTGGGTTTAATATTTTTGACACAAGTTTTGAGGAAATGAGCGAAATACTTGGTCATGATGAAAAGCAAACCCAATTTCAGTCAGAAATCAATGTCTACATAAAAAAATACCTAAGCTTTATTAGTGTGTTGATCCTTCCTTTCTATAGCCTATTATCCAGATGGGTATTGAAAAAATTCAAGCTAAACTATGCAGAGCATCTAGTATTAAACACCTATTTCATTGCTCAATATTTGTTGATTTTTACACTTTTAATATTGGTATTTGTCCTTTTCCCTTCCATAATTAAATTTGCAATGCCAATGGGATTAATAGTGTTTGTTGCATATTTTACCTATGGGATAAAAAGTGTTTTTAATACTTCAATCATAAGATCATTACTTAGCACCCTAGCAACATTTGTGGGTGGAATGACTCTATTTTATATTTTTTTGTTGATTGTAACTATTCTGGTATTAATTGTAATGATGTTAGCTGGAGTGGATATAAAAAGCCTTGTACAACAATAAACCAAATAATCTTTTCAATATGAAAAAAACGAATATTGGATTACTCATAACTATATTATTTATGGTTGTTCTAAGCTCTTGCCACAACCCAGTAGAATCAAGTGATAACAAACTAAAAGAAACAGTTAAGAAGTATGAAAAAGTATATGAATGGAGAGGTGTAAACCGCAGTGGAATCTACAATGAGGTTAATTTACTTAAAGAATGGGCCGAGGATAGTCCTGATCTAGTATGGGAATTTGAAGGCCTTGGAAATGGTTACGGATCTCCAATCTTCACACCCGACAGAATGTATGTGGCAGGAGAAATTGACAGCATTGGTTATTTATTCTCCTTCGATAATTTCGGGAATCTATTATGGAAAAAACCATATGGAAAGGCATGGATGGTTAATTATACGGGCTCAAGATCAGCACCTACAATTATTGGTGACCATATTTACCTTGTTTCGGGTCTGGGTGTTGTTTATTGCCTAGACAATAATACAGGCGATGAAATTTGGTCAGTGGATATGATTGGGGATCTTCATGGATCGTTTCCATTATTTGGTTATTCAGAGTCAGTAATTATTGAAGATGACTTACTATTTTGCATGCCAGGAGGTGTTGATACAAATGTTGTTGCTCTTAATCGTAATACAGGAGAAATAATTTGGGTAAGCAAAGGTAATTCTGAAAGACCAGGTTACAACTCAGCACAGATTATCAATCTGAAAAACCGCAATATTCTTGTTAATTTTTCTGCCTATGAATTACTTGGTCATGACACCAAAACAGGAGAATTATTATGGCTCCAAAACCAAGATAACACAACACCTCTAGAACGCAAACCAGGACTTGGAGATACCCATAGTAATACCATAATTTATGAAGATGGATTTATTTATTACGCTGCTGGAGATGGTAATGGTGGTGTGAAATTAAAATTGTCGGAAGACGGAAAAACCATTGAAGAAGTATGGAGAAACAAAGACTTTGACAGTTATATGGGAGGAATTGTTAAAATTGGAGACTACCTTTATGGATGCGGTACTGCAAAACGCGATTTTAAAAGTATTAATGTGGAAACGGGAGAAATAGGGAGCATTCTAAAGGCTGGTAGCGGCGCTGTTATAGCAGCTGACAATATGCTCTATTATTACAACTTCAAAGGAGATGTAATGTTAGTAACACTTGACCCACTTAACATGGAAGTTGCAGGAAAGTTTAAGATTACCAAGGGTTCAAGAGAGCATTTTGCCCATCCAGTTATCAATAAAGGAAAGCTTTATATTAGACATGGTAATATAATCCAAGCCTACGATATAAAAAACAAGTAAAAAAAAGAGGCACGAACAAATGCCCGTACCTCAGAAGCTAACTTGAACTTAGAAACGTATCTTAAAAATGGATCTTGTACATGATATTTGGTAACATATTAAGCTGACCATAATAGTCTGCAGTTCCTTTATATTTATCATAGTATTCCCATACCCGTCCTTGGTTATTAAGAACATTATATATGTCAAGAACTATCTCATGACGGACTTTTGGTCGATTTATTGAATAGCTAGCAGTGAAATTTACCTGATATATCTTATCTAATGTTGTTTCATATGCCTTCTCTGTCTGATAAACAGAATAACCCATTTCCTCTGATTCTTTTAAGTCAATTGGAATGTAACGATTACCTCCATTAGTAAACAGCTTAAGGTTGAGATTCAGTTTATTCCCCTTTTCTTGTTTTCCTATGGTAAACTCTTTTCCAATAAGAAAGTTTGCTGCATACTGTGTGTTAAACCTAGTATTACGCCATACTCCTTCTTTTGCCTTATACTTTGAGTCGAATATTGATCCTGAAAGCATAAAATAGTAACTATTGTAGAAGTATCTTTCGAGAGTTAATTCAATCCCATAATTATATCCAACGCCATCATTTACCAATTCTTTCTCCACATAACCATCTGAATTATTAATCAATGAAAAATAACTAGTATCAACATTTTCCACAGGAATATCATGAAGATACTGGTAATAGACCTCAACCTTAGCTCTCATTTTATTTGACAGTTTCTGGTCATAACCAATTATATAATGGTCGGATTTAGTGAGTTCAAGGTTTTTATTCGGCATATAAGGCATTAGATTATCATCATAAACTGTAGCATAATAAGTTATAATACTTTCAACCATACTATGCTTGCCGTAACCTGCACTAATCATTGCAGAGGGACTAACTTGCCAGTTTATTGCCACTCGAGGCTCGATTGCGTAGGCGTTATTTAATAAAAACTGAGTGTAGTGCAATCCTCCTACCAATGTTACTTTTTCAGAAATTCTGTATTTCCAATTTGCAAAAGCTTGAGCTAACCCCGCATTTCTTTTAACATTAACACCGTCCTTCCACATATTATCTGTATCATCAAAATACTTATCATTCATATCATAATTGAAATGGGTATATTTAATACCTGCCAATAAACTATGTTTACTATTAAATTTATGATTGAAGCTTACTGCACCTCTATATGCTATTTTATTCCATTTTCCCTCGCCCCTAAATTTCATTTCGCCATCAATATTCTCCCAATCTTTTTCTTTGCTACCATTGGATGACATGCTAACTGTAGTCTTGATATAGGATTTATCTGATAGTAGATAAAAGTGGTTCATTCCGACCGTTCCCATATGTGTACTGTAATCAAATTTTTCTTGTATAACACCATTATCATCTTCTGATTCATCAATGATTCCACTAAGTCCTCCCAATCCAAACAAACAAAATGTACCAGCTTTTGTTGTGGGTAGGTTTACCTTAAAAGTTAGATCTTGATATCTTGGAACACCACCAAAATCAACTACTCCTAACTGGTCTAACATTGACAAAGAAGAATATCTATAATTGAATAAATATGACCCATTATAACCTTTTTTAAATGGACCTTCAGCAGATACATCTGCTCCTAAGGCTCCAATACCAAGTGTATATTCATGTTTTTCATTATTCCCGGTACGCATCTTAACATCAAAAACACCCGAAATAACATTCCCATATTCAGGGGCAAATGCACCAGTTAAAAAGTCAGAATTCGCAAGCATATTACTACTAAGTGCATTGATTGGTCCTCCAGTTGTACTTTCATCACTAAAATGGTTAGGGTTTGGAATTTCTACCCCTTCCAGTCTCCATAGAATCCCTTTTGGTGAATTACCCCTAACGACAATATCATTATTTCCCATTGGATCACTTGTAACTCCGGCAAATGCGCTCACCATTCTTGATGGATCATCCAATGATCCAGCAAACCTTTGAGTTTCTTCCACAGTAACCTGTCGTGAACTTATCAATGACATCTCATTGTTAACAACACCTTTTTCGGTAGTACCAGATATTTCAACTTCATCTAAATTATGGAGAGACTCTTGTAAATCAACGTTTAACACAACTTCTTTTCCAGAGCCAACGACCACATTGGGAATAGTTCTTGCCTCGTAGCCTAGATAGGATATTCGTAAGGAAATTCTTCCAACGGATACATTCTCAATTGTGAAATAACCATCAATATCCGTTGAAGCTCCTTGTGGAGGATTGGTTTCCATTATAAGTACATTCACTCCAAAAAGAGGCATTTTTGTATCTCGATCAATAATTCTTCCCCTTACGGTTTGACTATAATTATTGCCCATTATCTGTGTGATTATTGTTCCAAAAATTAGAATTATTGTTACTACTCTTTTCATACTTGTTCATTTTTGATTGATGTGTTTTTGACATACCTCTACCATTACAGGAAATGCTGTCATTCACATAATTTCAGAATATTAAGGATTCATTACTTGGGTTATTTTCCGGAAATTGCTAACCCGATTAAACTTTAAATGATTCAACTAAAAAGACAGAATAAAAACTTGAGGGTTGTAATTAGATACATTTTTATTAGAAAAATTTATCGGAGGCAACCAAATATCAAAAAAAAAGATATATAACCCAACCAAATTGGTATTTATATATCTTAGTTGTAGTTATCGATAATTGGAAGAACCATAATATTGTGTCAGGGTGTTTGAATTTTGATCTTGAAGCACGCAGAATATTGTATGAAAAATATTCTGCCCAGATGTATAGTATATGTTTGCGATATTCAAGAGATAAAGAAGATGCTGATGATATTTTTCAGCAGGCATTTTATCTGGTTTACAAAAACCTTGAACAGTTAAAAAACACTAATGCTTTAAGCGGTTGGATAAAAACAATTTTTGTTAATACAGCTCTTAAACATATAAGCAATACTAAACTTTCCAGACATTCTGACATTGATGAAATTGGTGGGGATCATATTACTGAAGATTGGAATCATGCTTTAAGTAATCTGGGTACTGATGAACTCACAAATCTGATTCAACAACTTCCATCAGGTAGTAGAACTGTTTTTAATATGTATATAATCGATGGTTTTTCACATAAAGAGATTTCATTAAAACTAAATATATCGATTGGAACTTCAAAATCTCAATTGCATGATGCCCGAAAATGGCTGCAAAAAAAGATAATAAATAATACCAAGGTCAATCATATTTAATATTAGAGTTTGATAAATAAGAAAGAAATAGAGTTTGATAAGTTTGTTCAAGACAGATATGAACAGCATGAGGTAATCCCTCCTGACAATCTGTGGAACACTATCAATTCAAGTTTTTCAGATTCGGGTATTGATAACTTTGATAAGCAAATTGAAAAAAGGTTCACCGGTCATGAAACCAAACCTCCGTTACAATTATGGGATAAAGTAAATATTAAAGCTGCTGCTGCAAAAACAAGCATGGTTGCCATTAAATCATCCATTCTTGGATGGATTGGTATTACATCTATTTCCATAATAACGATTATAGGTTTAGTTTATATCTTTAGTGGACCTGAAGAAACTAAAGAATATAATAATATCCAAAATCTTACAGATGATAGTGTAATTATTCCCAAAGATGATAACCTACAGATAATTGATTACAAGGACACAATAAGTGAACCCCAGCAACTTTTTGACAATAGACAAAATACACCAATTACACTAGAGCCAGATCCTACCCAACCGCCAAAAAGTAGTTATAATGAAGTCGAAAAATATGAAAGTAAACAAATACCTGAAGATGTATCCAAAAAAGATACAACTACTTCAAATGGCTTAGAATATTCAGAAATTGTAAGAAATAATAAAAAAGAGGAAGTTGTAATTAGCAATTCACAATTAAAAAACACGCAACTTATTGATGACTCCATCCTATTCACAATATCAGATAATGATAGTGCAATAACAAATACAGAGGTAGTATCAGAATATATACCTGAGAATCATGACAAATCAAAAAAAAATAAATCCATCAACAATCGAACAAATGGCAAAATAGAAGGTCCGTATAAGACTCCTAAGAAAGAAGAGGCCTTAACAATTCCTAACATTACTATCAATAATGAAAACTATAAAAATACTAGTGAGAAGGATAACTTAAATAATGATCCTAAGGTCAACGGTAATTCCAAATTAAGCCTACAAGCTGTTTTATCAGCATCATACTCTGATCGTAAACTAAGCTCCTCTGACTCAAAAGGGATTGCTGAATATTATAATAAGGTTCAAGATGGAAACTGGAATATGGTTGGTGGTATTTCACTTGGTTACAATATAAATGAAAAATGGATGGTATTGATGGGAGTTAGTTTCAACCAGCTAAATCAATCTTTTCACAATCTAAATATGCACCCTTCCAAAATGCCAAATTTAAAAATGGATGGGAAAAACAATATGATAACAGTGGCAAGCACATTAGGAACTGGAATAGCAAAAAATCTGTATAATTTTAAGTTCGCACCACCGGGCTCAGACCTTAATGATATAAAAAATTACTACAATATAAATTACAAAGAAGTTCATCAATTTAAGTTTATATATTTTCCATTAACCGCAAGGTATACACTGGGACAAAAAAAGCTTGTTGGTCTTTTTGAAGCTGGGATTACTGCTTCAGTTGTGATTGATAGCCAGACTTCGATATCAATTTCAACTGTTAAAGATGCCAAAGAAGTTGTTTCAATGAAAAATTACCACAAGGTTAATAAGTTTGGATTAGGCATTATTATAAGTACAGGGGTACAATATAAATTATCAAAAAAAGTGTCTGCCATAGTAATACCAACTTTACAATATTCACTTACCAATTTATCCAAAGAGAATAATATTACTCTAACTCCGTACTCCTTAAGCATATCAGCTGGAATTAACTACAAATTTTAACTATTTTTGGCATTCGTCCCAACCAATTATTAACTTGAGACTCTTAATAAAGTAAACAAAATAGAATAACTAAAGATTATATCATGAGATTGACAATATTTGGAATTTTAGCTATTGCAATACTAAGTTTAACTTCTTGCCAAAAGGAAGATACAAAAAATGCAGATGACCTTCTTATTGAAGCAATAAAAAATGCATCAAATAAGCAATATATAAATCCGGATGAACTACCAACCGATACCAGGATAATTCTGGAAACAGATTACTTTGATAACTATGTTGATGAGGCAAAGAAAGCTCCTGAATTAGGATATGAAGTTGACATGAAAAGAGTACGAGGCTCTAAATACGGTGAATATTCTCAGGTATATTTTGACTTACAGGGAAGAGAGCTTAAGAGGGGGAAATATGGAAAAGGTGATAAAGGTGACAAAGGTGATAAAGACTGTTTTGATTTTGTTTATCCACTCTCATATGAAATGCCTGATGGAACAACCTTAACAGGAAATAATAAAGATGAAGTTAACACTGCAATGAAAGCCTGGTATATGGCACATCCCGATTCTAAACAAAAACCCTCTTTGCAATATCCTGTTGATATTATTTATGGTGATAAGTTAATAACAATAAATAACCATGAGGAAATGCGTAAAGTAATGGCTAGTTGTAAAGGTGAAAAGGAAAGATGCTTTTATTTAGTCTATCCTGTTACTTACGAGCTACCAGACGAATCGCAAGTAATTGTTAACAGTAAAAAAGATAGTGAAGCATGGGCTACAATCAAAGCATGGTATGAAGCACATCCTGATGTATATGCCAAACCTACAATAGATTATCCCGTTGACATTAAATGGAAGAATGGCGAGATTACAACAATCAATAATGAAGAGGAAATGCTCAGGGCAAAAGCTAATTGCGATGATGATAAAGAAAAATGCTTCGAACTTGATTACCCTGTTACTTATGTAATGCCTGATGAATCAGAGATTGTTGTTATGACAAATGATGAAATCGGCTGGACCGATGTTAAATCATGGTATACCGCACATCCTGATTCAAAGAAAAAACCATCTGTTAAATATCCCATTGACATCACATTCGAAGATGGTAGAACGGCAACCATCAACAATGATGATCAAATGAAAAGAGCCTATGAGGCTTGTGATTAACTAAATCATAGTTGATATTTCTCTAATGATTACTAGTTACTCCCACTAACGTATCCAAAAAGTTGTTACAAAAACAAGTTATTATTTGTCTCCTTAAACTGTGGTGTAAATGACTCAATTGTAAGATACATCGTAATAATTCATTTGTGTCTTAAACAAGTATTAGCATATTGCCAGATATTAATTTTTTTTGTAATATTACGGTATCAATAAATCTCCTAACACCAGTAACGATTTTTCGATGTCTAATTAATTATGGATAATCTGTCAACTAAACTATTATCAATATTAGCAGGTCTTTCTGTCAAACAGCCTGAAAATGATCTAATTGATAACTTTATTACAGCTTTAAACTCCAATATTAAGGGAGCAGATTTTGAATGGGATGATAGTATAGAACACAACGATTGTATTGAAGTTGAATCTTTAGGAAATAGATTTGGAATAATAAAATATGATACAGAAGTATTTTCTGAAGATAGTGTTGAATTTCCAATTGTTCTGAATGCAATTCAGATGTTTGCTAGCCTATTGTCAAGAGACTCTAATATTCAAAAAAAAACATCTAGAAAATCTAACAATTTCAATAGTTATTATAATAAACCACAGATAAATGCAAAACTGGGACAATGGAGGTACTTTACTGAAAAAAAAGAGCTTTATACCTCCCAAAATCTGCATAAGATCCTTGGTTTAGAGAATCAAGAAATTAATATGGGAAATTTTCAGAAAGTTACCCATCCAGATGACAGTGAACTAGTTATCTCTAAATACCATAATGCTATAGCAAATGCCGAACCATTCGATATTGATCATCGAATTGTTATGGAAGACTCTAGTATTAAATGGGTAAAAGTCATATGTGAGATAAATAGTAATAAAGGCAGAGTTCAGGATATATCAGGCATTGTATTAGACATAACCTCTGATAAAAAAAATGACAAGCTCAAATCCGCTCAATTTAGGTTAATTGACAATTCATACAATAGCACTATTAATGAGTTTCTGGTGGAATTGTTAGATGAAGCTGAAGTATTGACTAACAGTAAAATTGGCTTTTACCATTTTATTGATGAAGATCAGGAAAACATAAACCTGCAAGCCTGGTCCACAAACACCACAAAACACCTGTGTGACATTGAAATAGAAGATCATCATTATCCTGTATCAAAGGCTGGAGTATGGGTTGATGCTCTTAAGAAACGTCAACCTGTAATACATAACGATTACGATTCTTTAAAACACAAAAAAGGACTTCCCAAAGGCCATGCTCCAATTTCTAGAGAGTTGGTAGTTCCTGTTATGAAAAACAATAAAGTAGCGGCATTACTTGGCGTGGGAAATAAATTATCGAATTATAATGAAACAGACCTAAATATCATAAGTGAATTAGCTTATACTGCTCTGGAAATAGTGGATCGCAAGATTGCTGAAACAAAACTAGCTGAAAGTGAAAAAAGTTTTCGATCATTAATTGACCTGGCTGGTGATGCTATGTATTTGGTTAATTTTAAAGGGAAAGTAATAAGAGTTAATAAGCTGTCATGTAAGATGCTTGGTTATACTGAACAAGAGCTTCTTAGCATGCATATTAGTGATTTTGACAATGAGTTTGTTGATCTTAAATCACAAAAAGAAATATGGGAGACAATGTCTCCAGAAGAAGCAATAACCATCGAAACTTCTCATAAACATAAAGATGGAAACCTCATACCTGTAGAAATTAAGGCAAGTCTTATTGAACAAGAAGGCCAAACTTATGTATTGGGTTTTGTACGGGATATCTCTGATCGTAAAAAATGGGAGCATGAATTAAAGGAGAGTGAAGAAAAGTATAATTCCATAATCCAAAATAGTCCTGATCTAACATTTATTCAAAACACCAAAGGTGAAGTTGTTTATTTAAGCTCGCAGGTTAAATCAGTGCTGGGTCATGATCCGGAAAACTTATTAAGTTTTAATTTCCGCGACTATATTCATCCTGACGATGCTGAAATTGCCGCTATCAATCTTTTGAAAGCACTAAAAGGTCAAAGTATTATTAATCTTGAATATAGATTCCTTAGCTTCAACGGAAAAGTTCAATGGTTAAATCACAATGCAACATCAATTTTTGTTGATGGCAAAGTTGCTTATATACAGAGTACTGTTCGTAATATTACAGATAAAAAAGAACTGGAGGTAACTCTCAAGGATTCAGAAGAACAATATCGAACGATGATAGAAAAGTCGAATGATATGATTTGGACTCTTGATAAAAATGGAAATTTCACTTTCTTCAACGCTCAAGTAGAAAAGAAAACAGGATACCTGTTAAAGGATTGGGTAGGAAAATCATTTGTCCCCATTTGTTTTGAAGAAGAATTAGAGTTTTTGGGTGATGTTTTTAAAAGAACAATTGCCGGAGAATCAGTAACCTATCAATTGAGAATAAAAACAAAGGATAATTCTACACTATTTGTGGATGTTAATACAGCAACCATTTACACTGGGGGAATTCCAAGTGTAGTAAGTTTTGGGAGAGATATCACTATTCAAAAGGCTGCCGAAATAGAACTCGCTAAAAGTGAGGCTACTCAGAATGAAATGATTTCCAATATAAGCGATGTAATTGCAATTATTAGTACTGAAGGAATAACAAAGTATAAAAGTCAGAATATAAAAGAGCTATTTGGCTGGGATCCTGAAGACCTAATAGGTGAATCTGCTTTTATATCTGTTCATAAAGATGATAAAGCACGAGTGAAGAATATATTCCGTGAGTTACTCAGTACTGAAAGCAACAAAGTAGTTTTTGATTTTAAATACATATGTAAAGATGGCTCGATAAGAGAAGTACAATGTACTGCAAATAACCTTAATTCAAATCCATATGTTTCGGGCATACTAATTAATTACCATGATATTAGCCGCAGAAAGAAAACAGAAGTAGACTTAAAGGTAGCACTTGAAAAAGCTAAAGAATCTGACTTGTTAAAGTCTGCATTTCTTGCGAATATGAGTCATGAAATAAGGACTCCTATGAATGGAATACTTGGATTTGCTAGTTTATTAAAAGACAAAAAGTTATCTGGAATACAGCAGGATCGATATATTGGAATTATTGAGCGAAGTGGTAATCGTATGCTTAATATAATTAATGATTTGATTGATATCTCGAAAGTCGAAGCTGGGCAAATGGAAGTGTCTATTACCGAAACTAATATTGTGGATCAGCTTGAGTATATATATAACTTTTTCAAAACAGAGGCTGAGATTAAGGGGTTGGTTTTTAGGTATATTAACATGATCAATTCCGATGATTCATTGATCTATTCCGATCGGGAAAAAATATACGCTATTCTTACAAACCTGGTTAAGAATGCAATTAAATATACAGACAAAGGTACAATCGAATTATCATGCAAAATGATAGGTGGTCAACTTGAGTTTTGTGTTTCAGATACGGGAATAGGAATTGCATCTTCAAGACAAAAAGCAATATTCGACAGATTTGTTCAAGCCGATATAGCAGACAAGAGAGCTTTACAAGGAGCAGGACTAGGGTTATCAATAACTAAGGCCTATGTTGAGATGCTTGGTGGTGATATTTGGGTTACCAGTATTGAGGGAAAAGGTTCAGAGTTCTATTTTACGATTCCTTATTCACACATTGATATTTCAGATTCTAAACCATTAACACCTGATTATAATACAGCAAAGGATAATATTAGAAACCTTAAAATACTTATTGCTGAAGATGACTTGACATCTGAAATGTTTCTTACAATTGCCATAGAAGATTATGCTGGTGAAATACTAAGCGCAAGAACTGGTAATCAAGCAGTAGACATTTGCAAGTCAAACCCAGACATTGATCTTATTATGATGGACATTAAAATGCCTGAACTTGACGGTTATAAGGCAACTCAAATAATTCGAGAAACTAATAAGGATGTAATAATAATTGCTCAAACTGCTTACGCTCTTATTGGAGATAAAGAAAAAGCTATCGAAGCAGGTTGTAACGATTATATTTCAAAACCCATTGACCAGGAAATACTTGCGGAAATGATTGGGAAATATTTCAAATAGAAAGATTTAGATATTTATATTAGAATACTTACCAGTCTCCTTAAAAAATCAATTTCCTTAAATCTTTTATTTGTATTAATTCTAAATAACTATTTTTGCACGCTAAATTTATAACATGACATTACTACATAATCGTGAAAGCAAGGAAGTTCTTAAGCAGCAGCTTGCCAATGAAACCTTTGCACGTACGACACTCTCATTTTATAGATACGTTATCATTGAACCTACCAATGAATTCCGCGATCAACTATATATTAAGCTAAATGAAATTAATTGCCTCGGTAGAATTTATGTTGCCCGTGAGGGAATAAATGCGCAGATGAGTGTTCCAACACATAATCTACAAGAATTATTGTCCTATCTCAATAGTACCGATTACTTAGCAAACATGCCAATAAAATATGCAATTGAGGATGATGGAAAATCATTCTACAAACTTATTGTACGTCTACGTAACAGGATTCTTGCTGATGGATTGGATGATGATGCCTATGATGTAACTAATGTTGGTAAACATCTTTCAGCCACTGAATTTCATGGTTTGGCATCCGATAAAAACACCCTTGTTATTGATATGAGAAATCAATACGAAAGTGAAATTGGTCATTTTGAAAATGCGGTTTGCCCAGAAGCAGATACATTTAGAGATGAGATTCAGATTGTTGCCAATGACTTCAAAGATCAAAAAGACAAAAAAGTACTTTTGTATTGCACGGGAGGAATCCGTTGCGAAAAAGCTAGTGCTTATTTAAAACATGTGGGTTTTGAAGATGTAAACCAACTCCATGGTGGTGTAATTGAATATGCACAACAAATCAAGCATCTAGGTTTAAAATCAAAATTTAAAGGTAGCAATTTCGTGTTTGATAACCGAATGAGTGAGAAAGTAGACAATCAAATTGTAAGTAATTGCCATCAATGCGATTCGCCAGCTGATACACATGTTAATTGCGCCAATGATGCATGTCATTTGCTATTTATCCAATGCAAAGAATGCGGTACCAAATATGATAATTGTTGTAGCGATGAATGTAAGGATTATATCCAACTTCCTCTTGAAACTCAAAAAACCTTAAGAAAATCCAGAGTATTTAATGGAACAAACAATGGCTATAAAGGACTCAGGAAAAAGCTTACTTTAACGCACTAAAATTGATACGCTAGCTTAATACTAGCGTAATTATGGTTTGTTCCAGAATCAAATTCTCTTGAAAGAAAATTGTGACCAATACTTAATCCTACTCCATACCAACTAACTCCAATTGACATATTAGCAGAAAAAACAAATGGAGTTATTTGACTATAAGATAGCACATAAGGATCATTTTCGGTAAATAGTCCACCTTGAAGCAGAGCATTATACCCCACTAATTTTGTTGTAGCATCGAGTGTTAAATAATACTTCAACTTCTTTATGTCAGATTTTCTAGTATTACCGAAACTAAAGTTCATTCCAGCTCCCAGTTCGTCGAATAATGTACCTAATCTGGCACTTGCAAGTATGGATAGGTTTAATGTTTTATTATGTATAATTGGATATGAAACCAAGAAATCAAAGTTAATAATTACGCCATTTTTTAATTGATAATCCCAACCTTGTGGATCTGGCGAATTTATCCAATCATGAATAAGTCTTTGTAATGCCTCCCCTCCTGCTGCCGGTCCCATAATACCCAGCCTAATTGTTGTAATAAAACTCAGCCCATTTTCATGATATGACATAAACCTTTGATCGAGTTCAAGAGTAGCTGAAAAAGGCCTGTCGTTAAACTGGACCAATGTATCACGGATGTTCTGTGGTGTATATAATCTTTGACTTAGAATTAACTCTGATGTGAGATCCATAGCTTCCTTTACTTTTGGGATAATTCCCGTCCATGGAACTCTGGAAAATGCTGGAAGCTTATACTTAGCTTCAAGCCCATATGTATAATAGTAATCTGTATAATAATACGTATCATTATCAAATTGTAATGAAAAATACGATCTGGAATCCTGCAGATAATAATCCTGACTTGTAATATTTTGACCATATACTTGTATGGTAAATAGTAAAGCTGTTATCGCAGTCAGTATGACTTTTACTTGTGTTGTATCTTTTATCAAGGGATTTTTCAATCATTAAAAGGATTACAAAGATAGAATGAAAATAACAATATTTTATAGTCGGGAAGTCATTTTTAATCTCGCAATAACATATATATATTTTAGCTATATTTGCTGAAACATATGTAGTTACATTTACAGCCTGTAGTATAATTATCATTCTAAACCCACAACCATGAAATCTCGTTCGCTAATAAACTCACTATTGATAGTATCAATTTCTATTTTCATTTGTACACTAACAGGATGCATGAAGGATGAAAACCCTAATACAAGTTACAAATATTTAACCATTGGAGTAATCCTTCCTATGGATCAGGAAAAGGGAATGCTTCGCGAAAATGCACTACGGACTGCAATCGATGAAATAAATGAATCAGGAGGAGTTGGTGATGGTTATGAAATCCGTTTAGATGTAAAGAGTTCAGCAGGAACTGACAGAAAGGTAGCAGCAGCATTGGCAGCAGGAGAAATAATCACAAATAACAATTATTTAGTGGGGTTCATATCCAGTTTTTCATCCTCATCATCTGGAATAATTGAAGAAGTAACTCCAATGAATTACCCAATAATATCAGGTTCAGCAACTGCCTCAAGTTTATCGGGTATATCTCCATATTTCCAACGACTTTGTGCACCTGATGCATTTGAAGCTAATATTCTTGTTCAAAAAACCATTGAATATGGAATTAATTCAGTTGCTATTGCTGTTGAGGAAGGTGATCAGTATTCAGAAGAGTTGGCAAATGCTTTCCAAAATGAATTTAGCAGTGGCACCGTTACCAAAGTAAGTTTTAGTGAAGGTGATCCAAACTATGCCGCTAAAATAAATGAGTTATTAATTGATAACCCTGAGGGTATATTTATTTCCATGCTTAATTCTAATGTTTACATTGAATTTCTCACAATACTCAGTAATATAAACAAGAATAAAAGCATAGTTGAAACTACATTTATACTTTGCGATGGCCTATTCACAAATGAACTTTTTCAAGCTCCAATAGATTTTATAATTGGGGAAGTTAACGGTCATCCAAAGAATTTTGGAGCCTTTCCTTCAGCCGATACAACAAGTACCGAATATATTTACTTCAGTGAAAACCTACAGGAGAAATACAATCAAGATGTAGCTTCATATAATGCTCAATTTTATGATATTGGATATATATATGCTTTGGCAATTCAAAAATCATTTGCTGATGTTGATATTATTTCCATAGATTCATTTAAAGAACTGGTTTCGGTTAATATAAGAATGGTAGCTAGTGAGTTATCTGGTGATCAGAAAATTAATCCATCACAAGGGTGGCCGGCAATGAAATCTTCTGCACAATCTGCAAACATCAACTATGAGGGTGCCAGCGGGAATTGCAATATTGACAACCTTGGAAATGCAGTTACCCCTTACTCTGTTTTTAAGGTGGTGAAAAATGATCAGGAAACCAGTTTTGAAATAATCGAAATTATTCCCTAATCTAACATATTTTGTTTTAGACAACCGTTTGCTGAATTTCAACTAATTACCATTAACTGTTACTTATTTGGAATATTTCTAAATAAGGTTATATTTGTTGTTGAAAATCACATCAATAGTACATTCTGTTCTACGGAATGTATCAAACAAACAAACTAAAACAAACTACTATGAAACTAACTTACCTAAGATCACTTGCTGCATTATTATGCTTAATTTTTTCCAGCAGTACAACAATTGCACAAACATATGTGAACCCACTACCCCTTCCATATGTAATTAACAATGACACTATTGAATTAAGAGCAGATACTTTATTGCATAATTTCAACCCAAATGGAACCGACACTCTAAACACTCTCGTCAAGACATTTGCTTACAATCACATCGATAGTACATCAAATACATTTTTAGGTCCAATAATTGTTTGGAAACACGGGATAAATTTGCACACAACTGTGAAAAACAATATTCCACAGTTAATTACAGTGCACTGGCATGGCGCCCATGTACCTCCTCTGGCAGATGGAAATCCACATGAACCCATTCAGGAAGGTGCTACATGGAAAATTGACTTTCCAATCCTAGACGAACCGGCAACAATGTGGTATCATCCACATATACATCAGCATAGTTTTGAGCAAACAGAAATGGGAATGGCCGGTATGCTATATGTAGAAAACACCAGTGATACAATGCATTCAAAATTACCACACACATATGGTGTTGACGATTTTCCAATAATAATTCAGGAAAGGAAATTTAAAAAACTCAATGGAAAAACTGTAATTGACACCAGCGGTGCCAGTGGCAATGTTACAATAATCAATGGCGTTAAAGACCCATATCTAAGGGTTCCTGCGCAGATGGTTAGATTCAGGATTCTCAATGGATCAGGAAAAATGGCATATTATATGGGTATTGGTAATAGTTCTCTTCAACCTGTGCCAATGACTCTAATTGCAACGGATGCAGGTCTTACCGAACAACCTTTCCAAATTGACTCGATCCTCATGGGTGCTGGAGTAAGGTCTGAATGGGTTCTTGATTTAAACAATCGGCAAGGTGATACTTTATATCTGATGAACTATGCCAGATCAATTCCTGACAACACCATTGGAAGTGCAAATCTACATGGTAGCTCAGCTTCAACATTTATGATGATTATCGTTGGTGAACAAACTCCTGAACCAATTGTAACTCTACCAACAACATTTCCCGCTCTGGCGATTCCTGATACAATGCTAACTTCAAAAAGAAGAACAAAAACATTTTACGGAAATTTTGGTGGACCAAATAATAGTACCTCATTTACAATTAATCACAAGCCCTTCGACATGTCATATATTAATGACACTGTAATGTTGGGAGCAACCGAAATATGGACAATTCATAATCGTACCAACCTTTCACACCCATTCCATATTCATGATATTCACTTTTTCATACTGGATATTTGGGATAGCATAAGTGAAGGTTATATTGATGTTCCAGTTGAGTTTAAAGGACCCAAAGATAATGTGCTTGTAAGACCAGGTTGGAAACTGCGCTTTGTAACACAGTTCTTAGACTGGGGAACTCCAATAGCACCAATGAATGCATATATGGTACATTGTCATATTCTTCCACATGAAGACAAAGGAATGATGGGACAATTTGTAGTTTGGGATGGCGTCAGTAGTATAGATGCTCAAGACATGGGCAACCAAATGATTCTATACCCAAATCCGGCACACAACGAGCTGTATCTTAAGGGTAAGACTACTGAAATATCAGAAGTCAGGATATATGATATAAGTGGACGGTTGCTAAGTACGCAGTTATTATCTCCCATGGATGGGACAATAAAATTGAATATTGACGGTTTACAATCAGGTATTGCAATAGTAGAGTTACAAACATCAAAAGGACGCAGCACAAGGAAGGTTATTATAAACTAAAAGGATAGTAATAGATAGTCTGCAGCCACTTTTTTCTGAAAATTGTTGTTTTAATATGTAAGGAAAATGTGATCTTTGCGACCCTAATTTATAGATTATAGATTTCACTTATGAATAAAATAAAATTAGCATTAGTAGGCATTATAGGTTTATTGATTGTTGCTACCTCTTGTAATAAATCAGACAGTCCATCCGGTGAAGGAGAAATTGGAACCAAGGTTGGGCAAATAGCTCCAGATTTTACTCTTCCTGATCAGGATGGAAATGAAATTAGTTTATCCGATTTTCCTAATCAGTATATTATCATTGATTTCTGGGCTTCATGGTGTTCATACTGCCGTGCTGAAAACCCTCAATTGGTCACTCTTTATTCAAAATATAAGGATAAAGGAGTGGAAATAATCGGAGTATCCGTTGATACAGACATCTATAACTGGACCGGTGCTGTTGCTGATGACGAAATTGAGTTTGTTCAGATTAGCGATTTAATGGGCTTTGATTCTCCAGTTGCGCAAACCTATGGTGTAAACAGTATACCAAGAATGATACTAGTGGATCCCAGCGGAACAATTCTTTTGATAACTGGTAAAGCTTCAGACATTGAGTCTTATCTTGAACAACGAATAAATTAACCTTCAACTTCATTAGAATTAAATCGGTATTACTATTACATTTATTTGGAGTTTTCTTATTATGTACAAAGTCGATACTGGGAAGCTAAGACAATTCTTTTTGCATTTTCCTTTTTTACTTTCCATATAATTCCCACCTTTGTGGTGATAATCTAATTTCACAATCATGAAACAGAAAGTAAAAGACTTACTCCATATATTGGTAATATATATGATAGCTCTTTTTGCTGCCATTCTTGTACTAAAATATACGCCAATTGCTAATATACTGTGGAAGACTGGATTAGCAGATGTAGTAGCAACTATCATTGTTTTTGCATTTAGCGTGAAATACAAAAACTCCAGTGTTTATGATCCCTATTGGAGCGCTGCACCCATCTTTATTGTGATATATTGGTTATTCAATTCTATTCAATTTGAATTTTATTACAAGATAATGTGGGTTGTTGTCTTAATCTGGGGTGTTAGATTAACATGGAACTGGATACTAAGATGGGATGGATTTGAGGATGAAGACTGGCGATACATAAACATTAAAAAGAAAACAGGTAAGTTCTATTGGCCAATAAGTTTCTTAGGGATTCATTTGTTACCCACAGCCGTAGTATTTGCAGGATTGGTTCCATTATATTATGCATTAAATTCCCCTGCACCTTCTCCAACATCATGGTTTACAGTATCATTTGTGTTTTTTGCAATGTCAGCCATTTACCTTGAGAAAACAGCTGATGATACTTTACGACAATATATTAAATCAGGAAGAAGTTCCAAAGAACGATGCCAAAAAGGAGTCTGGGGAATTATTAAATATCCTAACTATGCGGGAGAAGTTTTCTTCTGGTGGGGAATTTATTTCATGAGTGTTGTTGTGGATATTTCGATTTGGTGGACTATTTTCGGACCAGTATCAATAACTCTTCTTTTTGTATTTGTGAGTATTCCAATGATGAAAAAGAGATTGGCAAACAAAACTTACAGTTAATAAGCTCTTACTGAATTAAATTTTGATTCTAATATTTAGTTTGATCGAGCATAAGTTACTTGTTTCTATTTAAAATTAAATCTAGTTAATACATGCACTCTAAAAAGATACATTTATTTAAATCCATTCTAAATAAACTTATCTTTGCACACTAAACTTACTAATTTTCAATATGAAAAGAACTATTTTAGTACTTGCAATAACTTTAATTTCTACAGCAGTCCTTTTTAATTCTTGTAAAAAGGATAGTACCAATATAGAATTAACAACCACAGACCCAGCAGCGGTTATGATGACATTGTCTGCAATAGGTTATCCCAAAGACGGAGGCTCACCAACTGAAATCGCTAACACAATAGATTTCTTTTTAAATCAGGATAAACTGGCCACAAATGGAGAGTGGAAAAGAGTTTGGGGACCTGGCATATCATCGGATAATGAAAATATGATGTACGTTGTAAAAAACGAAAAGAGCATAATTCCTGAATATGCCATCGCCATAAGGGGAACAAATCTTAAGTCTATTTTTGATATCATTGAAGATCTTGATGTTTTTGATTTAGTGCCATTTTCATATGGACAAACTGGTGATAAAGTTTCAGCTGGAGCTCTAGATGGTTTTACTTTTCTTAAAGAAACTACTGATCCGAAAGATAATACACTAACCCTTGAAAAATTTCTATCATCAATACCACAAATAAATAATACTAAGCTATATGTAACAGGGCATAGTCAGGGAGGAAGCTTGGTACCTTTAATATCCTATTGGCTAATTAATCAAGATGATTTCAAAGAGAAATTTAAAATCATTTCATATGTATTTGCAGGTCCAAGTGTTGTTAACGAAAGTTTTAAAACTAACTTTCTTGGTTCCATCCAAGGTGATACAACATATAATTCTTTCGAAAATACGCTTGATGTAATGCCATATTATTGGTCAAGTATATTAGATATTAACTCAAAAAACATACCGGTCCATGTTCCGAATTACCTTCGTAAACATATTGATTCATCAAATGCCGAATTAGTAGATAAAGGAATCAAATATTATAAAATTGCTACTGCAAAACCCATTGGGAATATCCCCATTGATTCAAGTGCTAGAATTCCAATAATTGATACAATTTTGAACATTCCTATTGATGATACATTAACCATCTATCCATCTGATACAACACTTTGGTATTTATATTGGATGGAAAAAGAACATAATTATAATAATTACCTCAAACTTCTTGGGGCTGAGCCTTTGGCTCAGTAAACAGTTGATAATAAATATATTACCATGGCTAAAGGAAAAAATGCACAGAAATCCGTAAGAAAAGAGTCTCTTAAGACTCCTAAAGAAAAAAAAGAGGAAAAAAGAGAGAAGAAAAAAAATAAGTATTGAGTTACTTCTACTTTTCTTTTTATTTAACTAAGTACTCTATTGCAGTGGGGGAATATGAAATTTTGGTGTGGTAGCCCCATCCTTTTCATATAAACCCCAATACGGTTCCACAGGTCCACGGACTTTCTTCCATGGCTCGTCGAACATTTCAAACCAAAAGGAGTTATATGCTTTATTGTATTTATTTTTCCCATCTACCCAGCTCAATGTGGCGCTAAAGTTAACCTCCATATTTGCTATACTTTCTCTATCATTTTGAACACTATCTTTTGCTGATGGCCAGCCAATCTCACCAATCATAACTTCAAGTCCAAAATTATCTTCTGCATTACTCATGCCATTATCATGAGACCATTCCATATTTACAGCAATATTTGCAGGATTTGAATTTGGGGCAAAATACGGATATATGTTTAGCAGCACAATTTGATGATGAACTTTATTTAATTCCTTACATTTTTGCAGTATTGGCCCTGCATAATCCTCGTGTGGGTAAGTGTTTTTATCATCGGCACCTGTGCCAGTAATACAAGCAGTTAAAGGCATTGTCAATCCTGCATCATTCATTTTTTGATGAGCATAATCCATATAACCAGCAACTATACTTGGTTTAACATAATTAGGATTATCGTTGATTTTACTATTGGTTTCATTGCCAATTACGATACACATAACAACAGAAGGGTGCTGCTTTGCCATTTGTACAGCTTTATCAATGTCAGTCTTTGTCTTAACTGAATCACCAGGGTAGCAATGAACTCCAAGTGCAACTTCCAGACCTTTCTCGCTTGCAACTTCAACAACTTTGTCCATTCCACTGGCGACAGTATAAGTTCTAAAAAAGTCGAAATTTTTTGCAATTAATGTTAAATCCTTTTCTATCTGTTCCATAGTAATTTCCGAGCCATCATTCTGATCCTTATAATGAAAAGGCCCATAACAAATCCCTAAATGCTCAACGCTAGCAAAAATATCCTTCTCGACTTCCTGGATATCGGTGGATGGATTATCACTATCTTTTTTACATGATGATGAAATAAGAAATAATAGAATCAATACTATGGGATATCTTAGTTTAGAAAAGTATTTCATTAGTTTATTAGTTGGTAATTTTTTTCTTGAATAATGAATAATCCACGAATGTATGTAGAATGTTAATTGCAAGATCCTATTTAACAATTATTTATGATAATTTGATGTATAGGTTATCTGGGAATTAATTATTTGATGCTCACTTCCTAATCATTAGAATGCAAATTGCAAACTAAACCTTATCCCAAATGGGCTTGCGTTAAGATGTTCAAGGTACGATAACCTCCAAACAGCATCAATACGAATGATCTTAAAGATGTTCTCAATACCAGCTCCTGCTTCAAAATATGGTTTGTCAAGAGTATACATTCCTGTCGGGAATACAGAATATTCCTTATTTTTCTGATCCATACCACCAACTAATCCTGTTACAAAGGCTACTTCACGCCATTTTAATTTTCTGAAGAGCGGTATTCTATTAAATAATAATCCATTAAAGTGGTGAGTATAATAAACACTCAGATATTTGTCACTCACAAATTCATAGTAATTCATCATATTAAATGCGGACTCATCAAAAAAGTATGTTTCATTACCTTCATGAAGCTTTAGAAGAGGATACGGTAGAGTACCCCATATTCGTCCTCCTTCAATTCTAAACCTCGACCATCCCAGACTAAATACATTAAACCAATGCCTTATTCCAATCTGGATTTTATGGTATTCGTAATCACTCTTGAAAAAATTTGGCATACCGTAAGCATATTTAACATCAACTATGGGGAATTTTGCTCCAAGACTTACACGCTCAAACTCACCCATCGAAACACGTTCTTTATATGCAAATCTAAGATCCAGTCCAATTTCCGCTGAGGTTATTGCATCTTCTTCAGCAATTTTCTGAGTTGCGTCATCCTGGTAATAAAACTCAAACTTAGTACCTCCCACAGGATATAAGTTTCGGTTCATTAATATCAGAGTATTTGTAAACCCTGTAAACCACTCATGTTCATATGCGAGTTTTATTTCTTCAACAAATGAAAGTTTATCGGCAGGCTGACGTCTAAAAAGAAAGGCTAAAAAGAAGTCTTCACGAAAAGCATTCTGGCTAGCTCCCAGTTGTTCAAGATCGTATCTAAAGGAACCTCTTAGTGCGCGTCGAGGGTTTTTATTGAGCATATAAAGTACATTCCCACCATATTTAAATCGGCCATCAAGAGTACCATAAGCTACATAACCACCCAACATAACCTTGGTGCTAAAGGCGTTACTTGTTCTTCCCCCAAACCTAAAACGAGCACCTTCAATGGCGTTAAAACTAAGCATTGATGCATATGGTCCAATTTCAAACTTGCCTTTCACATAATACCCCGTTATTACCATCTCAGCAATATCGATATAAGTCTTAAACTGCGGAATGGTGCTTAATGTGTCAATCATGTAATAAACAGTTCTTTCATCTTTAGAAAGCTCCTCATGCCGACTTTCAGCCCAAAACTCTTCGGAATGATCACCAGCACTGTCGCTCACAATTACATTTACCGGCGCGTTATAAAACTTACTCTCCTTTGGTTGATTTATTACATAGTCTCTATAGGTAGTCGTTTTCCTACCAAAGAACCCAAGAGTACGTTTATTATTTTCTATAACATTAAAGTCACCAATTGTATTATCCCTTACAACTGCCCAATGCTCACCATCCACAATTTCAAACTCTTTATGGATAACCAAATCATTAACATAATTCATGTTTGCGTCATCAGCGATGCGCATTTCAATCTCCTTAATTGCAAAAGTGGTATCATGTACCCAAAAATTACCTGTGAAAGTAAGCGTTTGTTTATGCCTTGGTTTATACATTACCTTGTAGCACCACTTATCATCAAAAAATGCACTATCAACCAAATAATACCGATAAAATGGAAGTGCACCATTTGCTATGGGACTCACAAAATTTAGCTGAAAAATCTGAATATAATTATCATAAATATCCGTTCCTAAGAATTCATCCCCGAGCAACTGCATTGCACTTTGATTATTAATCCCACTTATTTTCGTTGCTTTTATTTTTTCAATAAAACCTCTGGGATCCTTTCTTCCGTATACATCTGATAATGATTCGCTAAGAAAAATTGGGAGATATGTTTTACCATTAATGGTTGAAGTATCAACATTATCAAAGATAAAATCAAAATGCCTGTAAATTCTACGATTTTTGAATTTCTCAGTAATATTATTTGCATCCAGTTCGATCTTAGTATAGGCCTCATATTGATATGAATCAAAATGATCAGGATCATTATTAGGTTTGTTTTCAATAATCTTGGCAAGAAGAACCTCTGCAGGGTTAATACCTGGTCGGATTATTACAGCATCCAACAATACATTTTGTGACTTCATTACAAAATCTATAACCTGAAACTTACCTTCGATCACCAAAGCATAACTTCGCTCATATCCTATGAATGAAGCTATTAAGGTATCACCTGGTGTCTCAGTTTCAATTGAATAATTTCCATCAAAATCACTGGTTACACCAATATTTGTACCCTTAAAAATAATATTCACAAATGGCAAAGGCTCACCAGTATCACCATCAGTAATAGTTCCCATTATTTTCGTAAGCTGTGCATTGGCAACAATACTTGTTACCATGATGAAAAAAATAATGGTCAGAATCTTATATGTGCTTCGTGCTGAAATGATAACCTTTATGTTTATAACGCTAATTTCCCAAATGTAAAAATATGCTTAATCGTTTACAATCTCATTGTGATATGTGCGAATATTAATGCAATGACTTCAGTATCATTAAAAGCTAGACCCAAAAACCACAACAATTATTTGCTAACGTGCATTTTATAATACTAAAGACAATGATTTTTTTGAAAAGTTAATTATTTATAAAAGTTTTTTTTCATCATCTACTATCTCATTCTAAA
>CALCGQ010000044.1 GCA_937901015.1 uncultured Bacteroidota bacterium
TCTATTAAACAAATATTTAAAGATTAGTTAACAATCCCTAATTTAATATTAGTGGTAATAAGTTTTACTATTAACACCTGTTGAAAACGGTTAATAACTCTGGATAAATTTTGAAAAATAATCTCAAAAAAACGTAACCTTATCAATCACCAAAAGCTAATGTTAATAAACATCGACTTACTATTAGTTACCAACAAAATTAAACAGATATTATCAACAAACATGTGCATAAAATTAAAAAATTGATTACTAATGTATTATAGTTTAACAATGATTTCTAACAGATTTTAAATATCATGATTTTCAGATAGTTTAATTTTCAACCCTAAAATTTGGCTACTTTTGCTAAATAAATTATTAACAATGATAGATAGTAGCACAGTTTTGGCATTGGCATCCGATCATGGTGGATATGAAATGAAAGAATTCCTTAAAAACAATCTGAAAAATGCAGGGTATAAAGTTAAGGATTTTGGAACACATTCTGAAAATAGTGTCGATTATCCTGATATTATTCATCCAATTGCAAAAGCAGTAAATGACGGTGAATATAGCATCGGTATTATTATGTGTGGAAGTGGTAATGGTGCTCAGATGACCGCAAATAAATACCCAAATGTAAGAGCAGGATTATGTTGGAATGTAGAGCAGGCAATGCTTACAAGGTTACATAATAATGCTAATATTCTATCATTACCAGGCAGATTTATTCAATTTGATACCGCCTGGAAAATGGTTCTAACCTTTCTGGAAACAGATTTTGAAGGTGGTAGACATATTGGAAGAGTTGAAAAAATTTCGAAAACACTGTAATTAATGAAGAGTAGCATTGAAAATAGTTCCTTTTTAGCAGCTTCTGAAAAAGTAGCCTTTGATAGTGAACATCGTGAAAAGATTAAGTTCAATATGTCGCGATATGATAATGCTGTTGATAAGGGTAAGAAAAGATATAGAAATCTTGAAATTGCTAGAGAAAGAGCAGGTTTTTTAAAGTACAAAGTAATCAATGAACTCGATAGATATTTAATAGAGTTTGAAGACAATTTTACTGCCAATGGAGGTAAGATAATATGGGCTCAAAATTCTGATGAAGCAATAAATGAGATCTTAAAAATTGCATCCAATCATAATGTAAAATCGGCGGTTAAATCCAAATCAATGACAACCGAAGAAATTGAACTTAATGATGCATTTGTTAAGGAGGGTATTGATGTTGTTGAAACTGATTTGGGAGAGTTTATTGTTCAAAAGGCAGGACAGAAACCATATCATATTGTAACTCCTGCAATGCACATGTCTAAAAAAGATGTGGCATTATTATATAATGAAAAGTTTGGCACTTCAGAGGATCTAACACCTGAAGAATTAACTCAATATACTCGCGAATTATTACGTAATAAATTTACATCTGCTGATCTTGGTGTAACCGGTGCTAACTTTTTGATTGCGGATACAGGATCAATAGCATTAACTGAGAATGAAGGGAATGGAATGCTTACAATGTCGTTTCCAAAAGTTCATATTGCAATTGCCGGGATTGAAAAAATAATACCAAAACTAGAAGATCTTGATCTTTATTGGCCTCTTCTTGCCGTTCATGGTACCGGTCAGCCCATGACTGTTTATAATTCAATTATAAGCGGTCCAAGAAAAAATGGAGAAACCGACGGTCCTGAAAATATGTATCTCATATTACTGGATAATGGGCGTACAAATCTATTAAAGGAAGAAAGACAACGTCAGGCATTATCATGTATAAGATGCGGTGCATGTTTAAATTCATGCCCTGTTTATAAAAACATTGGCGGCCACACTTATAATACAACATATAGTGGTCCCATAGGATCAGTAATTACTCCTTTTATGGCAGGTGAGAAAAAATTCAAACATTTGAGTTTTGCCTCAACACTTTGTGGAAAGTGTACAACCGTATGCCCGGTTAAAATACCACTCCACGAATTACTACTTGTGAACAGAAACCATTCAGTAAAAAAAGGTCAATACACATTTTTAGAAAAACAAACTATTAGTATCTCATCAAGAGCACTTCGATCAAGGAAAATGCTGGATCTACTATCAGGAGGTACCAAAAATAGCTTAATGAAATTTGCTGTTTCAAAGTCCTGGGGACCTCGTCGTGAATTACCTGAAATAGCTCCTAAGTCGTTTAGTCAGATTTGGAAAGAAAAAGAAAATAAATAGAATTTCCTTTCTGAAGTTCAGTTGACTTTCATTCACAGAGTATATAATATATTATGTCAGAATTTACCTCTAATCATATTTTAAGAATTGATAAGCTTACTAAATATGTATCAGGCTTGATTGAGGGTAAAAATGGAAGAGAACTTCTAGAAGAATATCAAATTTTGACTACATCATTCATTCCTGACGATATATTACCTGTGTTCGATAATCTATTTAATGCAGGTTATGATTTTGAAGAAATTAAGTCAGCATCCAACAAACTTTTTAATATACTATATACCAATTTATCTGAAATAGAGAGTTTTGACTATCCTACCAATTCTATTATTTCCATACTTATTGAAGATAATAATGGGTTAAAACAACATCTAAATAGCACCAAGGAAACAATTAAGATTGTCAATAAGGAAGTCAGATCAGAATATATTGAATCGTTGATTACTGATTTTAAAAAAATTTAGGAGTTTACCAATCATTATATTGTAATGCAAAATATTGTTTTTCCAGAAATAGAAAAACAATGGGAGCAGCATCAATGCTTAAAGGTATTATGGTCGTTTCATGATGATATTATTTTTAATGTAAAACGAACCATTTCGGTATTGGAAGATGATAGTTTTGAACTAACACTTTTCAATAATTATAGTAGTAAGGTATACTTTAATATTAATACAATAATTTTTAGGGAAGAGCAAGTACTATTTCCTGTGTTGTACAACTCATTTAATGGGGATGTTTTTAACAGAATGAATCAGCAATTGGCAGAAATGCAATTGAGTTTTGCTAATTCCTCATCTGTTAAAATCAATAATGATCATAATAAAGCTAATGATGATTATTCAATAAAGATGAGTACGGGTGAACTGAAACTATCACAACTTGAGCTTGTTTTTAATCATCTTCCTATTGACATTACCTTTGTTGATGAAAATGATGAAGTGAGATATTTTTCGTCGCCAAAGCACAGAATATTTCCTCGAACAGTTGGGATTATAGGCCGTAATGTACAGCAATGTCATCCCCACGAAAGTGTTCATGTAGTTATCAAGATTGTAGAGGCTTTTAAAAATGGAGAAAAGGATGTAGCGTCGTTTTGGATTAATATGGGCGAGAAATTTGTACTAATTCAATACTTTGCTGTTAGAGATAAAGATAATAATTACAAAGGAGTACTTGAGGTTTCACAAGAGATCTCTGAAGTAAGGAAACTAGAAGGTGAACGGAGACTACTAGACTGGTAATTATTTTCCAACTAATTATCCAATGACCAATTATCCAAAATACTTTTCCTTCATCTTCAGTGATACATTAACCAGTAGTATCAAAACAGGCACCTCAATCAATGGTCCGATAACCGCTGCAAATGCCTCTCCTGAATTAATTCCAAAAACAGCGATGGCAACTGCAATTGCAAGTTCAAAATTATTACTTGCAGCCGTAAATGATAATGTTGTAGTTTTTTTATAGTCGGTTCCCATTTTTCTACTTATGTAGAATGATACGAAGAACATAACCACGAAATAGATAACAAGAGGAATTGCAATTCGCACAACATCCAAAGGTAGCTTTACAATGTAATCACCTTTTAATGAAAACATTACATATATCGTAAATAATAATGCAATAAGAGTTAACGGACTTATTTTAGGAATAAAACTACGTTGGTACCATTCTTTTGTTTTTAGCTTAATAAGAGAATAACGTGTAATAATTCCTGCTAAAAACGGTATACCCAGATAGATAAACACACTTTCGGCAATTTGTCCGATTGTTATGTCTACTTCTGAACCTGGCAGACCAAATTTTTCAGGTAGGATAGTTATGAAAAAGTAGGCATAAAGAGAAAAGAATAGAACTTGAAAAATACTGTTAAAAGCTACCAAACCTGCTGCGTATTCTGTATCACCTTTTGCAAGATCGTTCCAAACAATAACCATCGCAATACATCGAGCCAACCCAATTAAAATTAGACCGGTCATATATTGTGGATAATCATGTAAAAAAACTATTGCCAATACAAACATTAATACCGGACCTATTATCCAGTTTTGTACAAGTGATAGAAGCAATACTTTACGATCGCGAAAAACATCACGTAACTCTTCATATTTTACCTTAGCAAGAGGAGGGAACATCATCACAATAAGACCAATGGCAATCGGAATATTAGTTGTTCCGCTGGTAAACTTATTCCAGAATGTAGCAATATCTGGGAAAACATATCCGGATCCAATGCCAATTAGCATTGCCATGAAAATCCATAAAGTTAGATATCTATCTAGAAATGATAATCGTTTTTTACCAGCTGACATTATAGTTGAGGTTTAAGAGTGTTAGAGTAGTAATTGTAAAAATCGCGTTTAATCTCATCACGAATACGGATGAATTCACCTAATATTTCATCATCAGTTCCTCTTGCTTCAGCAGGATCATCAAAACCGATATGAACCCTATGTTTAACATTCCCAATAAATACAGGACAATTTTCATTGGCACCACCGCAAACTGTAATCACATAGTCAATATCATCTTTCAAATAGGTAACTACACTTTCCGGGAGGTTATTGCTGATATCGATACTAACATCTTTCATAACTTTAACTGCTAATGGATGAACCATTGCAGATGGTGTGGTACCAGCAGAAACCACTTCTAATCTTGAATCAAATGACTTTAAAAAACCTTCAGCCATCTGGCTACGACAACTATTACCGGTGCATAGAATTAATACCTTCATAAGGGTGCAATTTTGAGCCAAAAATAAAACAATAGTTTCAAAAAAATGTTAAAAATAACTCATGCTGATGCTCTATTGTTAACTTTGCAGCAAACCAATAAAATATATTATGCGCAAAGTAGCTACGTTTTTACTATTAGTTGTAATAGTAATAGGGTTTACAACATCTTGTGAAAAGAAGTCTGAAAACAACTTTAAGATTACCATGATTGTTACAAATGGTGATGATAATACAGTCTATTTAAGTAAAAGAGAATCTGGAGAGTGGATAGATATTGATTCCATTCAGCTGGTTGATGGAAAAGGTGTTTTCATTGGTAACATTGATCTTCCTGAATTTTATTACTTGAAATTCAAAGGTACCAGAAATAGTGTTACTGTTTTTGCTGAGCCAGGAGATATTGTTGTTAATGTAGATATGAACGATATTCAAAAGCCACTTATATCGGGTTCAATAACACATGAAACTTACATGGCTTATAATGATTCGGTAGCATCTTTTGATGATAAGGCGACAGAACTGGGTAAAGCATATGGTGAAGCTCGTAATAATAACGATACCGTTAAAATGGCTGAAATAGAAGAGGAGTACATGGCTGTTGATGGCAACAAAACAGATTATATGATGGAATATGCCATTAGAAATAATACAAATGTTGTTAGTGCTTTTCTAATTTTGAATAATTCATACAAACTTGAACTAGAAGATCTTGATAGGGTTTCAAGTAGTTTCGATGCCTCAATTGACTCAAGCACATATGTTAAAAGCTTAAAAAAATATGTTGAAACATTGAAGAAATCAGCAGTTGGTCAACCATTTATTGATTTCACATTAGATGATCCAACAGGTGCTCCTGTAGCTCTTTCATCATTGTTGAACGGAAATTATGTTCTTGTGGATTTCTGGGCATCATGGTGTAGTCCTTGTCGTGCAGAAAATCCAAATGTTGTTCTTGCATATGAAAAGTTTCATGACAAAGGATTTGATGTGGTTGGTGTATCATTTGATAAAGACCATGATAAATGGGTAGAAGCAATTGGTGTTGATAATCTAACTTGGGCTCATGTAAGTGACTTAAAATATTGGAATTGTGAAGCTGGAAAACTTTATGGTATTCAAAGCATACCACAAAATATACTTATTGATCCCAACGGAATTATAGTTGAGAAAAACCTTCGTGGTGAGGACCTTCAGGATAAACTAGCAGAGCTTCTTAATTAGAATTTCTAGCTAATTTTATTTATGAATAGTTGTTTATCCTGATAATTGCACAAACTGTAATACTAATATTATGAGTAAGGCATTATTAATTATTGATATTCAAAACGACTATTTTCAAGGGGGTGCAATGGAACTTCATGGTTCCGAAGAAGCAAGTATTGCCGCAAGAGAAATACTAGATAAGTTTAGAACAGAACAGCAACCAGTTTTATTTGTACAGCATATTGCTAGTACTGATTCTTCATTTTTTAAACCTAATACTTTTGGTGTAGAGATACGTGAAAATATTAAGCCTCTTGAAAATGAGGTGATAATCACAAAGCAATATCCTAATAGTTTTAGAGATACAGAACTACTTAGTATCCTCAAAAAACATGGTATCAAAGAACTTGTAATTTGTGGAATGATGACTCATATGTGCGTTGATAGCACGGTAAGGGCAGCCTATGATTTGGGTTTTAATAATACACTTATCCATGATGCTTGCGCAACTAAAAGTCAGGAGTTTAAATCAATATTAGTAATGCCTGACAAGGTACAGGCATCATATATGGCAGCAATTCACGGAACTTTTGCTAAAGTCATGAGTTCTCAAGATTTTCTAGTTTCATGAATCATATAATTAAACTAGATGGAAGAAAAGGAAAGGCAAAATAGATTTCTCCGGATAGGTTTAATAACGGGTTTAATGATTGCTATAGGAATATTATCAATGTTTAATTTAATGTAGCATCTTCCATAAAACCAATATTTTACCATGGAAAAGATAGATTTAAAAACATACTGGGATAAGGTTTATATTAAAAAGGATGTTGAGGAACTCGGGTGGTACGAAGAAAATCCAGAACAATCTTTACAGTTAATTGAGAAGTGTTTATTAGAAAACAATGCTCATATTCTAAATGTAGGTACTGGAGCCTCAACACTAATTGACAGACTATTGGGGTTAGGTTATAACAATGTAACTGCTACAGATATTAGCTCTACATCAATGGAAAAACTTAAGTCTCGCCTTGGTGATGAGCAAAGTAAAAAAGTACAATGGATTGTTGATAATCTAGCACAACCTGTGGAATTATTAAATATTGACAATGTTGATCTGTGGCATGATAGAGCAGTGCTTCATTTTTTAACCTCAGAATCAGACCAGAATACATATTTTAATCTACTTAAAAATACTGTTAAACCTAAAGGCTATGTAATTATTGCATCATTTAATATGGATGGAGCTATTAGCTGTAGCGGGCTTCCTGTTTTTAGACATGATGTTGGGTCGCTAAGCTCTAAGCTAGGTGATGAATTCACCTTGCTTAACAATTTTGATTATACTTATACAATGCCATCAGGTGACACCCGAGCTTATGTTTATGCACTTTATAGAAGGAAATAACAAATAATAATAAGAAAATAGGGAAAACCCCGTTTATGTACATCAAATATACCATTGATAATTTTCGTTGGTATGATTTTTGATAAAACGAGCCCATATTAATCGATTAATCATTAACTAATTAAATAAAATACTATGAGAAAATTAACAGTTTACCTATTTGCATTGCTTGCTGTAGCGGTAACAATGACATCATGTAATAAAGACGATGATCCAGTTGGGCCACCAACACTTAACTTCATTGGTGGAGAAGGATATGTTGATACTGACGCTACAATTGCGGTAAATACCATTTTTAAAGTAGGTATAGCAGCTTCTTCAAACGCTGAAACCAATGAAAAACTTTCATCACTTAAATTAACCAGAACAATTGATGGTACAGCTTTTATTGATACTACTTTTTCAATAAACGAAAATACGTTCAATATTGATTTTCAATTCAATGCTCAGCAGGCAGGAGTTGTTGAAACCATCGCATTTTTATTAACAGACAAAGCTGGTCAGATGACAGAAAAAAGCCTCATTATTACTTATGAAGCCGCAGGAGTTCCTGTTTTTAAAGATGCTGGTGTAACAATGGGTTCATTCAATGATGATGCAGGTAGTTTTTATTCAACTGTAACAACTGCTGTTTATAATATTGCCGATGCAACACAGGGTCAGGAGATCATCGATTTTCTATTTTATCTGGGAGCAACAAACGGCTCAACAATTGCATCTCCAGCAGATGCAGATGCAAATACTGTTTATGCAATAGAGGATTGGACAACTAAAAACGCAACACTTTTTGTTAAGACAGATATGACAGCAGCAGAGTTTGATGCAATTGGAGACACTTTCGTATTTCCAGAGTTTACAGGTGGAGCATCAGGTATTACAAACCTTGCAACAAACGACATTCTTATGTTTAAAACCGTTAATAACTTTTTAGGATTAATAAAAGTTAATTCAATTAACGGAAGAGGCGATTTTGTTAGCCTTGATGTAATTGTTACAGGTGTAGCAAAATAATTTTTGTTTTTTAACTTTTCCAAAGCTTAAACTTTGGAAAAGTTTGGTTTTAACAACTTAGGAATAATTAAAGTTATTTCGTTTAACTGAAGAGTTGATTTTAGTAGCTTTAACGATTTTATTTCAGAGTTGTAATTGATAGTTAACTCAGTTGAGTAATAAATATAGAAAGCGCGTTTCCAACTCAGGAATGCGCTTTTTTGTATATTTAATTTACTTTTCCAAAGTTTAAACTTTGGAAAAGTCCAAAGCTTAAAAACCGATATACAATAAATTCACCACACCCTCTTCTTTCAAATACCCAAACGGTACAAAGCCTGAGTTAACAGCATTGTTAACACCTTGCTGAATTGTATAATTGTTATTTTCATAACCTTCAATTGTCCAGTTTACGGGTTCCGAATCAGGTACCTGTGCTAGTAATGTATAATACATTCCTCCAAAAACAGTAATGCCAACGGGAATATATTTTTCGTGAATATATGGTTGAACATCATTTGTAACATAGTCAAGGTCAAGTTCAGATTCAATCAGTTGCCATGCTGTTGCTTGAAGCTGCGACATTATATACAGCACATATAATTGACCATTGTTAGTAAAGGAAATTCCCATTGGAAAATATCCATGTTCAAGATTTGTGTTAATTCCATTTTGAAGGGTTTCCACACCATCATACCATTCCAAATTCCAGGATGTCATTCCCAATGGATTATCATCAATATAATAAACCTCCACCTCTCCATCGTCTCCAACATATATACCAGCAGGAGTTTTTCCACTGTCTACTGCAGCTGATATATCATTTTGTAAGTCGTTTTGATTTGAGGTTGTTCTTTGAGCCGACCAGCCTGCTCCTGATGAAACAATTCCACTTCCAGATCCTCTTGTGCCATGAGGATTGTAATCAGGTTCATGGTTTATTGGTTCATGATCCTCTGGCTCATCGTAATAATCATGTTGTGGCTCTGTATCATATTCCCAAATAGGTGGATCATCAGGATTCCCATCTTGTTCTTCTACACCGGGAATCACCTGATTGCTTACAATAATTACATCATCAGGATAAGTGTTGTTTTCATTTTCACAAAATTGTACATAATATTCAGATAGCCTTGTGGACTCTTCCTCAAACCATGTTCCATTCTCCTGATTATAACTTAATTGGGCATTAATCTGAGTTTGATCTGCACCAGAGTTTCTAACTTTTTCGTCAATTGTATAGTAATCAGTATTTGCAAGGTTAACTGCTATTTGTAGCGTTTTAATAAAATCTTCACAATAGATATATTCATTTTTTAATTCTTCACCCGCTTCCTTAATCATGGCAATAAACTCTTCACCATCCCAATCAAAATTTCCGGTTCCCCAGATGGTTATTTTATCACCCTTGATGGAATTATTATCCATACTAAGCCTCATTAGCTTGTCATTTAAACAATCAACTGAACTGCTTTTTGACTCAATAAACGCTCTGTATCTGTCAAATTCTTGTAACAATAGTCTATTGCTTTTTATTAATTGCTGTGCTGACTGACGGTTCATTATCAGTAAATCTCCTTGAGCATAATTTTCAACAGCTATATTGTATGTTTTAACATAACCGTCAAAAGCAGAAATAAAACCACCAAGAATACCAACATAACTTTTCCAGTCGTATGCATCACCACCAGCTTTAATGATGTCTTCTCCAACAACATTTAATCTTCTTACGGCGTAATCTCCTTTAAGAGCGTTTTTCTTGAGTGCGCTAAAGGTACCAAACAGAGTTCCGCTAATCATATCTTTCCAGCTGGTAACCAAATCATATGTTGCTTTTAACAAGCCCATTGGTATTTCAATATAAGCAGCTTGTTGAATGCCTTCGTTATAAACACATCCACTATAGGCATCCATTGCATTACGATAACTTAGATTTGCCCTATTTCGCATTCTAATCCAGTATTCACGAGTAACCTGATCTGCAAGTGGAGAAATTGAAAACGTAAAACCCGGATTTTCACGACGAATTTTTTTAAGTGTGCTACTAAAATATTGCCTCCCCTGAAGCAACCTTATCTTATCACATAGTATCTGACATTTAACAAGTGACATTTCAAGCTCACGACTTGTTGCAAATTGATTTATTGTGGCAATATCCGCATTTATTTTTGCTATTTCAGCGAGGAATTCAGCTTCGATATTTGAGTTGTCATCTTTATTTGCTGTTCCTTGTCCTATGTATTTATTCCCATTATTGTTTAATTCTTGTTCTGTCTCATATATACATTTTCCTATCATCATTTTCCATTCATTCCCATCTTTTTCACTATTAGGGACAGTTGAATAATAATCTCTAAGAGACTTTAAATATTTATCAATATCTAACCTATTCTTAAATACTGGAAAATTATATGGCTTTTTGCAACTAGGTGTATTATAATATTCCGTCCATAGCTTACCAACATGTTTTTCTTTCTCTTGCTGTAAAGGCCGCAATTCTTTTATTTTCTTATCGTAAACTTTCCATTCTGGCGTATTATAATACTCTTTATCCCTTTTATCCACCAAAGGCTTACGGGTACTTTCTTGCCATGCCTTAAATTCTTTGGTTGCTCCTAAAAACTTTTGATATCGACTTATTTTTTCTGGACTTATTTCTACTATTTGCGTAAATACAATTTGGAATGCAAATACAAACACAATTGATAATAGACCTTTTTTCTTCATCACATTAAATTTTAATTTTATTTACTATTCTCCATCTAAAGGCATCAAAACCAGTCTTTTCAACTAAAATATTGCCTTGCGAAAAGTGATCAAATATTTGTATAAAAAGCAACGACAGTACAATTATCAGTTGTTCTGACAAGTTTATTTCTATTTATAGTGTAAGTATCAGATAAACAGCCATAATTTACAGCTAATACGATTTTATCTCTAACAACCCTCCAAATAAAAGATCCCTTTCTAAAGTTTCAAAACTTTAGAAAGGATTTGAATAATAAAAGATTCTTTAATCAGCCTTCTTAAACGTAAACACAGTTCCTGTAGATGATTTCCTAATTAGCTCATCACCTTTAATTGTCAATTCCTGATTTGCTCCATCATCATACCTAAGGGTTAAGGTGTTGCCATTTTGCTTCCATGTGCCTTGTCCACCACCAGTATAGTTCCCAGAGTTTTTTGGTTGGTATTTTTCATCGAAAAATCCGTCGTCTCTGATAAATATATAATGGTAGTTCACGGTATTCTGAGCATCTGAGCGACTTGCCAAGCTGTATTTTCCTGCAAGTTTACCTCCACCTGTGGAACCTGTGAGTCCACCAAGCCCCCGTGAAGCTTCTTTTACCTCAAAAGGTTTAGAATCAATTACTTTCCCGCCCATTTCAAATACTACTTTGTAGTTACCAATAGGCCAACCGTTATTGGGTTTGCTCAAACTCACAACACCTACACCACCTTGACCGCTTTTAAAATTATACTTGTCGGATGTTATGGTACGGTTCCAGTTTGTGTATATCCAGCTCACTGTAAGATCACTGCTTGTTTGGCCGGTATAGCTCAATACCGCATGTATTTCAGGAGTTTGTGCATTGAATGAAGTTCCCGGATTAATAGCGTTATTATTATTATCAAGAGAGCTACAAAGCTGAATGGTACTTATCTTAAACTGACTTACTATAGCACCTCCTCCTAATCCAGCAAGGCTGCTTCCTGAGTTATTTGTTGATGTGCCAAGTACTGTGAATGATTCTGTTATCTGTTTAACCTGAGACGACTTACGCTGGAGCATTGAGGTTGGAATCATTGCGCTAATTACATATCCAAACCCTTTTTGTATGGTAAAAAACACTCCCATCGATACATTGGTACCGTTATAATCAAACGAATAAATCCCCTGTTTGCCACGTATCCCTTGTTTTGAAACATGGTTTGTTAGGCTTTCTCTTCTGGCATCTTGTGGAAGCATGCTTTCTTCATATACCTGTACCAATAGATCTGTTGTAAACTGCGGAGTTGCTTCAAAAGCACGGATTTGAATTGCGGCATTTTCATCAGGACTCATAAAATCCCAAACTTTATCAGTGGCATCCATGTATGAGTTTTTGCTCCAATTTGCCGGAACATTGATTTTAAATTTGTAATCATTGTCTTGCTGCCATTGAGCATATAAACCTGTACTCAATAACATAATCATTGCAAGAATGGCAGATACTTTTAGCTTTCCTTTAATCATAATATTTTGGTTTTAGTTGATAGTTTTAATCCTAAATGTCTTTTTCTAATTATCAATCCATATTTATAAAAACAATCTATCTTACTTCAAAATACTTAATGAGTGTATCATTTTCATCGCCACCAATACTGACTTCTACTTCATATCTTCCAATTGGCCATCCATTGTAAGGCCTGCTCAGGCTGCTGTTTAAGTTCACATTTACACCTATATCTGATGAATTTAGAATTATCTCATCAATTATAATAGGATCTTCACCATCTGTATATTTCCATATAAATGTTATCAGTGTGTTTTGTGGTGCGTTTTGTAGTTCGCAACTAACATATATATTTGGATCCGATGGGCTAATTATAGGGTTATTAGATTCACAGGTTTCCCCATCTAGAGTTGTACAGATGGTAATGTTTTCAATATGTGCTGTTGTAACTTCAACTTCACATGAGGTTATAATAAGGCTTGTTGTTACTAATAGTAAAATACTTTTGATTGTTTTTATCATAACTAAACTCATTATAAAATTACTGTCCTAATTTCCCAATGGTAAAAATATGACATGTGGTTTCCAATTGCATATACCAATGATTAAATGCTAGAGTATAATTATTATTCGCAATGGTTTTTTTATTATCCGCACTTAACATCCATTAGTTATCTAGAAAAAAACAAATTAATTAATTACAGCCCCGCCTAAATCTAGGATATTCAAATAAATTGTAAATTGCAATTTGATATTAGCATCCACTTAAAAATATTCCATGAACATAGAGCCTTGAAGGTGCTATATGATATTGGAGGTAAACCACAAAAACGATGAAGTTTTTTACAAAGTTAGGAATCCGGATTACCATAATTTTGATGGTTCCAGTTATTATAATATCAATTATTCTATCTGCATTTATCTATAATACGAATGCAGAATTAACCGAAGAAAAATTCACAAAACTTATACGACAGGAAGTTTTTAATTATGTGGAATATTTTGATAAAACCGTTAACAGCATTGCCATAAAGGCTGATAATGACGCATTTTTGCTTGAGACATCAAATACCCTTACACCTCATGAGTTAATAGAAATTACAAAAAGCAACCTACTGGCAGATAGCATTGTTTATGGATCAGGAATATTTTTCGCAAAACACACTTACCCAAAAGATAAAGAAGTAGTTTTCTATTATACTCATCTTGAAGGAAATGACACCATTTCAATGAGCATTACTGATAAAAATGATCCACGATATTTTAACTATCACGATATTGGTCCAGAATGGTGGAAAGAACCAAAATTAACCCATACTTCTGGTTGGACAAAGCCATATGTAGATAGTTTGGCTGGAAATACGCTTATGGTTACTTACTACGACCCATTTTTCTTTGATAATATTTTCGGAGGAATAATAACCATTGACATTTCACTGGATAAACTGGAGAAAAGGTTAAATTTAAACAAGGAGCTCTTAGAATCTAAAGTTGAAACAGAAACATTTTTAGTATCAAAGGATAGCATAACAATTTATTCCGATACAAAAGAAAGAATAGGAACCCATGTTTTTGATACTCTAACCCATAAAATTAGCGTTAATTATCATAGCTTAGAAGCTGTGGAGATAATTAATAAAGCAATTGCCGGAAAAACCGGAGAACAAATATTACACAATGATGAAGGGGAAAAACAAGCATTGATTTTCTTCTCACCCCTACATACAGCTAATTGGTCTGCTCTATCTGTGCTTCCCTATGCCGATGTGCAAAAAGCCATAAACAGCAAAATGTTTATTCGGCTATTATTTATCATTGGTTTTAACTTTTTGATAGTACTAATAATTTCCTTAATGGCTAGGTATATTTCATTACCAATCATCAAGCTAAGTAAATCATCTCTAAAAATTTCTGAAGGAGATTACAATACTAAAATAGATATTCAGCTTAATGATGAAATTGGTGATCTGGCCAATAGTTTTAGAATAATGAAAGATAGGCTTAGCAAAAGAGAGTCGGAATTAGTAGAGACCAATAAAAAGTTCGAAATTATATTTGATAACTCACCCATTGGTGTTATGTATTTCAATAAAGAACTGATTATTGAATCATACAACCAAAAGTTAGTCGACCTCCTTGGAATACTAGATCAGAAAGACTTGGCAGGCCAACACTTAAGCATTCTTCCAATTCACTCTTCCAGTTCAAATTATGTAAGTGATGCGGTTAGTGAGGGTAAATTAGTAACATTTGATTCTGAATCAAAATCTAATCCTGACAGGTATCTGCGAATCAATATAGTACCAATTATCACAGAGAATAATGAAAACTCAGGAGCCATTGTTACCATTGAGGATATTACAACCCAGAAAAATAATACGGAGCTGAAAATTCAAACAGAAGCAGCTCTTAAGGCGAGTGAATCGAAGAGTTTGTTTTTGGCAAATATGAGCCATGAGATAAGGACTCCCATGAATGCAATTATTGGGCTATCCCACCTAATTGAAAATACCTCGTTAAACACCAAGCAACAAAATTATATTAGAAAGCTTAATAGTTCAGCTAAGCTACTGCTAGGTATCATAAATGATATATTGGATTTTTCAAAAATAGAAGCAGGTAAACTCAGTTTGGAAATTACAACATTTAATCTGGAAAAGATGCTAATGGATATTAATAATATCTTTTCTTTTACTGCCACCAAAAAAAATCTTGAATTCATTCTCTATATAGAACCAGGTGTTCCCCAATTTGTTAAAGGTGACGAATTGAGGTTAAAACAAATTCTGATTAATTTTATTAGCAATGCTATAAAGTTTACACATGAAGGTGAAATAGCTATAAGTATTGGATTAACATCCATAGAGAGCGAAGATATTACGCTTAGGTTTGATGTTAAAGACACAGGAATTGGCATGACCAATGAGCAAACGAAAAAGGTCTTTGGGGCTTTTAGTCAGGCCGATGAAAGTACAACAAGAAAATATGGAGGAACCGGGCTTGGGTTATCGATTTCAAAACGACTTGTTGAGCTTATGAGCGGTGAAATACGACTTGAAAGTGAACCAGATGTTGGTACCACTGTTAGCTTTGATGCAATACTGCACACTGTAGAAGATCAAGTAGTTGCCATTCCATTAACCAGTGAAGAAATGACCGGCATGAAAGTTCTGGTTTGTGATGACAACCTTACGGCAAGAGTAGTTGTTTCAAATATACTTAAGGCTATTTTGTTCGAACCACAAGAGTTTGAAAATGGCAGTTTGTTATTAGAACACCTTAAGGGTTCATCAGATAGTGATGAGAAACTAATTTTACTTGATTGGGATATGCCTGATATTGATGGGGTAGAGGTTGCGCGCAGAATCAAACAAGATGATGATATACAGACGAATGCCAAAATTGTATTACTAACTGCTCACACTGAAATTAATTTTGATGACATGGATATGCCGGGAGTTGATGCTGTACTATATAAGCCTATTACCAATTCCATACTTTTCGATACAATAATGAATATATTTGGGAAGGAAGTACATAAAAGCAATATTACCCAAGAAAGAGAAAGTAATAAGGAGCTTAGGGAATATGGCGGGGCAAGAGTATTGTTAGTTGACGACAATGAGATAAACAGAGAAGTAGGAACCGAATTGCTTGAATCCATGGGGCTGTACGTTGAAACTGCCATCAATGGAGAGGATGCTGTTAATACAGTATTCAATGCCGAATCCAATGGCTATTATAGCCTTGTGTTTATGGATTTGCAAATGCCTGTTATGGATGGATACGACGCTACCAAAAACATATTGGAAAATGACAATTTCAATCAATTGCCAATTGTAGCTATGACAGCAGATGTCATGGAGGGTGTAAAAGAGAGGTGTTTGGAATTGGGAATGAAAGATTTTGTTTCCAAACCAATTAACCCAGCAGAAGTAGTAAAAGCTATTATTAACTGGGCCATACCACCCGAAACCCCAGATACTACGCTTCTTGATAGTAGAAAAGGAGAAGATATTGAAAGCCCAAAACTAAACTTTGAAAAACTAGTTGATATCGACTACGCAGAAGGCCTTTCAAGGGTTAATAATAACACAACAATTTATTGTGACCTTCTGATAAAGTTTGCAAAGAAAAACAAGGGCATTATTGATGATATTAAGGATGAAATTCAGAAGCAAAATCACGAAATAGTTAAACGACAGTTACATTCTATAAAAGGAGTAACAGGAAATATTGGAGCCAATAAGATATTTGAAAAAATAAAAGTTGTTGAAAATGAGTTCCTAAAGGAAATACCTCCTAATGCAGAAGAGCATATCGATTCATTGACCCCATTGCTTGAGGTAGTGATTAGTTCAATTGAGGACTCTGAAATAAGACAAGATCAAACAGAAAATAATGATTTCAGCCTTAGCTCTGAGGTGATTGAAAAAATAAATCAGTCAATCAAACTATTGGAAGATTCAGATACCGAAGGAATCAAAATACTGAGTGAATTAAACATATCGGGTAGTTATTCCAAAAGCTATTCTGAAATCGAGGAAGCACTTGATGACTATGATTTTGATTTGGCAGTAGAATTATTGAATAACATGTTAAAAGAAGGATAATGGAAGATTTTTTATTGAATAAAACAATACTAATTGTTGATGACACACCAGAAAATATAGATGTGTTGCAAGGTCTGTTGGCTGACTTTAAAAAAAAGGTTGCAACAAGTGGTGAAAGAGCTTTAAAAATAGCATTAAGTGATAATCCACCAGATCTTATTCTTCTAGATATTATGATGCCCGAAATGGACGGTTATGAAGTTTGTAGAAGATTAAGAAAGGATGAGCGTACCAAGGATGTTCCGGTAATATTCCTTTCAGCAAAAACTGCAAAAGAAGATATTGTAAATGGGTTATTAGTTGGGGGACAGGATTATGTAACGAAACCATTCGATAGTCATGAGCTAATGGAAAGAGTAAAAACTCAACTTGAGTTACGACACCAAAAAGAGCTTCTTAAAAATATGAATGTTGTTTTGGAGGAGAAGGTAAAAGAAAGAACCATTGAGCTGGATAAAGCAAACAAGCAGCTCATTGTTCTGGATGAGGCTAAGAATTCATTTTTGAATTTGATCAGTCATGAAATCAGAACTCCTCTTAACGGAATAGTAGGCTCAACATACTTTCTTAGTGAAACCATCAATGATCCAGAGCTCACGGAATTTCTTGATATGCTGAAAGAATCGGTCGATAGACTCGATAATTTTTCGAAAACAGCCCTTGAGATAACCCAGATGAGAACCGTTGGAAAAGAAATGAAGAAGACGAAGTTAAATTTGAGTTCCATTGCGAAAGAGGTTATGGGTGAATATCTTGATAAAGCCAAAGAAAAAGGCTTAATATTTAGAGGCCAATTTGCTGATAATGATAACATGATGGGTATTAAAGAGTATCTTAAAAATGCCATAGATGAGTTAGTAAGCAATGCTGTTAAATTTTCCCATGAAAATACAGAAGTTATAATCAAAACAACAGTCGAAAATGGCAAAGTAAAGCTTACTACAACAGATAATGGAGAACTAATACCACACGATAGAATAGAAGAAATAATTAAACCATTTGGTCTGGGAAAAGACCATTATGATAAAAATGTAGGCTTAGGATTAACTTATGTTCAGGCATTTCTGGATATCCATAACGGCCAGATAGAGATTTCAAGCACCACTGAAGAAACCAAATTCACACTGGTTTTTAATACTATTGACTAAAGATTGCCTTGGGTTACCTTGTTCATAATATTAACTCACAAGCCCTAATATATGTATAAACCTATATTGTCTTGATACCTTGTTTTTTATTATTTTTATGAAATATTAGCATAAATAATTGCATTTGATAATGCACCCATAAAGATATTGTCAAAGTAAGAAGCTGGTATGAAGTAATTATTTGAAACACTTAATCATTGTCGTTTTATGAATCGCATATTAAATCATTCTAAGTTTTATCGGTATTTATCCTTGTTTTCAGCTCTGATTTTAATACTTATTGGAACAATAGTAATTTTTGGATGGTATACACATAATGAATCCATAGTCCAGGTCCAGTCAGGTTTTGCTCCAACACATTTCAATACGGCTTTGAGTTTATTTCTTATGGGACTGGCAATAATCC
>CALCGQ010000045.1 GCA_937901015.1 uncultured Bacteroidota bacterium
TCTTGATATTTTTGGTTAATTTTGACGATAATTTTTTATTTATGGACGAACTTGATTTCGATTTAATCAGGCCTTATAATTTTGAAGAAATACAGGAAGCAATCCCGCGTATCATAAGTGATAGAAGCTTTCATGCAATGATGGACTTTCTATTTACTCCCGAGCAGAAGGAGAACGTGATAACCAATATAGTAGGTGCAAAGACAGTACTTGAGTTTCAAATTGCTCTAACCCTAGCTTCAGTGCAATCGATACTTCGTAAAACAACTGATGGTGTATCACATTCTGGGTTTGACAATATTGATACTAAAAAGGCATATACTTACCTTGCAAATCATCGCGACATTGTTCTTGACTCTTCAATTTTAGGGGCACAACTACTTGAACTGGGCTTTTATACTCCCCATACCACATGGGGTAGCAATTTAATGGTAAGTCCTTTAATTGTTGATCTTGGTAAATCAAATCAAATGATAACGGTTTTCCGCGAAGGAAGTCCCAAAGAGTTATTGCAAAACTCGCAGCGCCTATCAAGATTTATCCGTAAATCCATTGTTGAGATGAACAAGCCTGTTTGGATCGCACATCGAAAAGGGCGTGCGAAAGATGGGTCCGACAAAACAGATGTCAGTATCTTAAAAATGCTAACACTATCTAGTAAGTCAGATATCAAAACTAAATTAAATGAATTAAACCTTACCCCTGCAACTATTAGCTATGAATGGGAGCCCTGTGATGCCATGAAAGTAAACGAGATATATTTATCTCAAGATGGTAATTATGTTAAAAGAAATGATGAAGATTTTAATAGTATAATCGGAGGTTTAACAGGTGAAAAAGGAAGAGTTCATATTGCAATGGGCTCCCCTCTTAATGAGGAAATATTAAAAATTGATAACAGTAAGATTAATAATAATGAATTTGTGCATATTGTTGCAGAACTAATTGACAAACAAATATTTGCCAATTATAAATTATGGCCATCGAATTACTTGGCATATGATTTACTTAATGAATCATCACAATACGCTGAAAATTATGATAGTAATACAATTAGTAAGTTTGAAGAACGCTACAAAAAGACCATCGAAATAACTCAGATAGATAATGATGAAATTCGCAAATTATTCCTATTATTATATGCGAATCCTGTAATTAATAAGCTTAAGTAACATACTATTTTATACTATAGTAAAGAATAAAATCACAGATGGTAACAATATCAAATAAATCACTTCTTCCCGAAGATTATTTTAATGTACTCTTCAACGGTGAAAATATAAGTATTGATAAAGAGGTAATAAAGAATGTAGAAGCATGCTATAATTTCCTAGTTGAATTCTCAAATAACAAAATCATATATGGTGTTAACACAGGTCTTGGTCCCATGGCTCAATATCGTATTGAGGATAAAGACCAAATTGAATTACAATACAATTTAATAAGAAGTCATTCAGCAGGAACCGGCAAACACCTTAACCCACTGTATGTTAGAGCAGCAATGATCTCCAGATTAAAGAGTTTATCTCTAGGATACTCCGGCGTGCATGTTGATGCCATTAAACTCATCGCTGAATTACTCAATCAAAATGTAATACCCGCAATACCTAAACACGGAGGTGTTGGTGCCAGCGGTGATCTCGTTCAATTGTCACATCTTGCTTTAGTACTTATTGGAGAAGGAGAAGCATACTATAAGGGAGAGCTTAAATCAGTTTCAGACATCTTCGCTGAACTAAAAATCACACCTTTAAAAATTAGACTTAGAGAAGGTTTAGGACTAATTAATGGTACATCTGTAATGTCTGGTATCGGGATAGTTAATATTATTTATGCTAAGAAATTACTTAATTGGTCGGTCATAGCTTCTGCAATGATTAACGAATTAGTTGAATCGTTTGATGATCATTTCTCGGTTGTCCTCAATAATGTGAAAAAACATAAAGGTCAACAAACTATTGCAGGAGCAATGAGAGAAATTCTCAAGGATAGTTCATTGATTAAAAAGAGGGAAGACAATCTCTATAATGGAAAGATAGAGGAAAAGATATTTAAGCAAAAAATTCAGGAGTATTATTCTTTAAGGTGTGTTCCACAGATACTTGGTCCAGTTTACGATTCAATACGCAATGCTGAAAAAGTATTAGTAGATGAAGTTAATTCGGTGAACGACAACCCTGTAATTGATGTTGCAAGCGAGCATGTATATCATGGAGGTAATTTTCATGGTGATTATGTTTCTTTTGAGATGGACAAGTTAAAGGCTGCAACAACTAAGTTATCAATGTTGGCAGAGCGTCAGTTGAATTTTCTAATGAATAATAAACTCAATGATATCCTCCCTCCATTTGTAAACCTAGGCACTCTCGGACTCAACCTTGGAATGCAGGGAACGCAATTTACTGCTACTTCAACAGTTGCTGAGAACCAAACCCTTTCTAATCCGGTTTATGTACATAGCATTCCGAGTAATAATGACAATCAAGATATTGTAAGCATGGGAACAAACTCTGCTCTCATGACAAAAAAAGTAATTGAGAATACTTTTGAAGTTCTTTCTATAGAATTCTTAACCATAATCCAGGCTATTGATTATCTACAGATTCATAAAAAGCTTGGTAAACAATCATTGGAAGTATACTCAAAACTTAGAGACCTTGTTCCTGTATTTAAAGATGATAGTACTAAATACAAAGAACTAAAATTGATTGGTTCATATCTAAAACAGGTGAGTCCAGATAACATAAAATAACAGAGTTTATATGAAATATGCATTAGTTACAGGCGGATCTGGGGGAATTGGAAGCGCGATTTGTATAAAGCTTGCCAAAAATGGATATCATGTTATCATTCATTATAATTCCAATGCAGCAGCAGCAACTCTTACAAAGGAAACAATAATTAATGATGGTGGTTCAGCAGAGATAATTCAATTTGATGTAACTGATAGTAATGCCGTAAAAAAAGGCTTAGAACATTGGAAACAAAATCATCCTGAAGAGTATATAAGTACATTGATAAACAATGCAGGTACGTCAAAGGACCTATTGATGATCTGGATGGAACAAAATGATTGGAGCGATGTAATTGACACGAATCTAAATAGTTTCTTTAATGTTACCTCTACCCTATTAAAGGAAATGGTCCTTAATAAATGGGGAAGAATTATCAACGTGGTTTCATTATCAGGTATTAAAGGTCTTCCTGGCCAAACAAACTATTCGGCTGCTAAAGCTGGAGTAATAGGTGCCACAAAAGCACTTGCTCAGGAAGTAGGACGTAAGAAAATAACTGTTAATGCGGTTGCTCCGGGATATATTAAAACAGAGATGACTAGTGATCTCAATGAAAAAGAGCTTAAGAGGATTATTCCTATAAACAGATTTGGTACACCAGAAGAGGTTGCCAATGTAGTATCGTTCTTAGCCAGCAATGAATCTTCATACATTACAGGAGAGGTTATCAATATTAACGGAGGATTATATACATAATAGCATGAATAGGGTTGTTATAACAGGAATGGGAATATATTCAACAATTGGATATAATTTAGATGAAGTTACACAATCTCTGTATACAGGAAAATCAGGGATTATTCTAGATCCCAATAGAAAAGAACTTGGCTTTAGATCAGCATTAACAGGAAGCATAATACGACCTGTTCTAAAAGGTGTTTTGTCGAGGAGAATGAGAGTTGGTTTGGCTGAACAAGGTGAATATGCCTATATGGCAACCATGGAAGCATTAAAGAATGCTAATATCGACGAAGACTTTTTAGAAAATAATGAAGTAGGAATTCTTTATGGAAATGATAGTTCATCCACAGCTGTTATTGAGGCTGCTGATATTCTGAGACAGAAAAAAGATACAATGCTCATTGGATCTGCTTCAATATTCCAATCTATGAATTCAACGGTTTCCATGAACCTTAGTGTAATCTTAAAATTAAAAGGTATAAACTTTACAATAAGTGGAGCATGTGCCAGCGGGTCGCATTCTATTGGCATGGGATATCTGATGATTAAACAAGGCCTTCAGGATACTATTATTTGTGGAGGAGCTCAGGAGATAAATGCTTTATCCATGTGTAATTTTGATGCGCTTAATGCATTTTCCACACGTGAAAGTGATCCAACCAAAGCATCAAGACCTTTTGACAAAAACAGAGATGGATTAGTCCCAAGTGGTGGAGCTGCTACTATAGTTATTGAGAGTTACGAATCTGCTATTAAAAGAGGTGCACCCATATTAGGTGAGATAATGGGTTATGGTTTTTCCTCAAATGGTGAGCATATATCAGTTCCCAATGTAGATGGTCCGGTAAAGTCTCTTGAAAGAGCATTAAAAGATGCAAAACTTAATCCCATTGAGATAGATTATCTAAATGCACATGCAACTTCTACACCTGTTGGCGATTTAAATGAGGCAAAGGCTATTTATAATGTATTCAACAAAGGTAGGGTCCCCATTAGTTCAACCAAAGGGATGACAGGGCATGAAATGTGGATGGGAGGAGCTAGTGAAATAATTTATTCCATGCTTATGGCAAAGAATTCATTTATTGCACCAAACTTAAATTATGAAACACCAGATGAAAATAGTGCTAAATTGAACATTATTTCAAAACCAACTAATTGTAAGATTGACACTTTCCTTTCAAACTCTTTTGGTTTTGGTGGAACGAATTCAACTTTGATTGTAAAAAAGTTATAACATCAAACTCTGAACATAATATTTCCATTGATGTACTTTCTAGCACACTAATGTAAGAGTCTTCAAAATAATTATTAATTTTGCATACTTTTTACAAAATCGGAGTAAGGTAATGGGCATAGAAGAAGTAAAAGAAATTGTGAATACGTTTCTAATTGAAGAATTTGAACTAGAAGAAGATCAACTGGTAGAATCCGCTTTAATGAAGGATGACTTAGACATTGAAAGCCTTGATTTTGTTGATATTGCAGTTATTATTGAAAAAGAATTTAAAGTAAAAGTAACTAGCGAGCATATCGAAAAGATTATAAAATTAGATGATCTTTATAATTTTATCCTTGATCATTCTAAAAACTAATGTCATCCTGGAAGGGCAAAACACGAGGAGGACTAACCGGTTACCGGATATTTCTATTTTTACTTAAAAGTTTCAGCATAAATGCAGCATACATGTTGCTTTATTTTGTTGCTAGTTATTATGTTCTTTTCGCTAGAAAAGCCAGAAAGCCCATGTAT
>CALCGQ010000046.1 GCA_937901015.1 uncultured Bacteroidota bacterium
ATATCTGATGAAGCTCGTATAAAATATAATGCAGCAATCGCAATTAACAATAGAGAAAGATATACTGGCCTCACCTTCTGGTCACCTAACATTAATATTTTCCGTGATCCCAGATGGGGTCGTGGGCAGGAAACATATGGTGAAGATCCATTTCTTACCTCTAATATTGGATTGGCTTATGTTAGAGGATTACAAGGCAACAATCCCAAATTTTTGAAAACAGCTGCATGTGCTAAACATTACGTGGTTCATTCAGGACCAGAAGCATTGAGACATGAATTTAATGCTGTTACACCTTTAAAGGACTTTTATGAAACTTATTTGCCTGCATTTGATAGTTTAGTGAGAAAAGGTAATGTGGCCGGTGTAATGTGTGCTTATAATAAAACCTTTGGAGAACCTTGCTGTGGAAGTAAGTTTTTGGATATTGAGATACTTAGGAAAAACTGGGGATTTAAAGGTTACCATGTAAGCGATTGCTGGGCTATTAGTGATATCCATACATTCCATAAGTACACCTCTAATAGTCTAGAATCAGCTACTCTGGCTTTAAACTCTGGAATAGACCTGAATTGTGGAACTAGTTACTCTAGTCTGGTGGAAGCATATAATAACTCAAAAGTTACCGGTCATCAGATTGATACAGCAATTAGTCGACTATTAAGAACCAGAATAATGCTTGGTATGTTGGATCCCATTGGTTCAAACCCATATGATACCATAAATAAGAATAGGCTAAGATCGCCTGAACACATGGATCTTGCTAGGGAAGCAGCAACAAAGTCAATTGTATTGCTAAAAAATAATGGAATACTTCCATTGAAAAATAATCAAAAAAAAATGGTGGTAATGGGACCTTATGCAACTGATGCCTATGTTATGCTGGGGAATTATCATGGTACATCAGGAAATATAGTAACCATCCTTGAAGGTATTTCTAATATTATTAATCCTGGGACTACAATGGAATACAAACCTGGCTTTTTACCATTACAAGATGTAAATAAGTCAGTTGACTGGATAACAAAAGATGCACATACGTGTGATGCAATAATAGTTGTTTTGGGGATTTCTAACTATATCGAAGGTGAGGATGGTGATGCACTGGCATCAAAGGATAAAGGTGACAAAAGAAACCTTGATTTTCCACAACATCAACTTGATTTCCTTGAAAAGCTATCAAAAAATGGTGATAAACCGATAATATCCATTATCACAGGAGGTAGTCCCCTTTATATGGAAAAAGTTCATGAGTATTCTGATGCAATTCTTTGGACATGGTATGGTGGTGAACAGTGTGGTACTGCAGTGGCAGATATAATTTTTGGAGAACAAAGCCCTTCTGGTAGATTACCTGTCTCCTTCCCTGCTAAGGATAATGTACTACCTGATTATGAAGACTATTCCATGCATAACCGAACTTATAGATATATGCTGGATGAACCCATGTACCCTTTTGGATTTGGATTATCATATTCCAGAGTTAATTACTCTGAAGTAGAAACCAGGAACAATAACCAAGCAAGTGTAACAATTAAAAACCAAGGCAATATGAGTGTTGAGGAAGTTGTTCAACTATACATTAGTTTTAGTGTTATGGATTTGAAATTACCCAAATATGCACTCAAAGCAATTCAGAGAATACCATTGGGTCCGAAAGAAGCTAAATCTGTCAGTTTCACTCTTAATGATGATATGTTTGTTTACTATGATAATAAAGGCATAAGACATGATTATAAAGGTAATGCCAAACTAATTATCGGAGGAAGCAGTCCTTCATCTAGAGTAATGGAACTTGGGGGTAACAATCGAGCAGAAATAAATATAATAAGATAATATGGAGTTTATTTATGGTTTAGTGGCAATCTTAATTGCCTGGACTTGGGTTGATTATTTCAGACTCATTGATGTTTATGAGAAAGAGAAGTTAAAGTACTTTATTATTATCTTCTTTTTAGGGTGGGCTTCAGTACTAATTGTATTGTGGATCAACCATATACTATCTCAGTTTGTAGTATTTGAATTAAATGGCTATTTCATTAATGATTTTCTTTACTGCACTTTTGGAATAGGAGCCATTGAAGAATTTGCCAAGCTAATTCCATTCCTTATCATTTACACCTTTATAAAAAAGGAATTTAATGAACCTGTTGACTACTTGATATTTATTTCCATCTCAGCTCTAGGATTCTCAGCTGCCGAAAACCTGCTTTATTTTAGAAGTTATGGCCCTTCAATAATTACTTCACGAGCAATCTTGTCAACAATTAGCCATATGTTCGATACATCATTAATTGCCTATGGAATAATCCTTTACATATATCGATCAAGAAAATTCAGCATAATAATTGGTTATTTCTTATTGGCATCACTTTCCCATGGTATTTATGATTTCTTACTTATGCATGAACCACTTGCATCATATGGTTGGTCGTTGATGCTCATATATTTCCTTCTAACAATATCATTATATGCCACAATTCTTAATAATGCACTTAATAATTCCCGATTCTTTACTTATAAAAAGGTTGTTAATTCAAAAAAAGTAAGATCACATTTGTTCCTATACTATTTCTTAATTTTTTGTATACAAATATTTTTAATGAAATATGTTTTTGAGACAAATATGTCATGGGAAGAAATATTGTACTTGTTTATTTTTATTGCAGTTATAATTTCAATAACAATATCTAGGTTAAGCCGGTTTACCCTAATAAAAGGAAGGTGGGACAAACTTAAGCTTATCATGCCATTCAGAGTATTTGGTGGGAAGAAGTATTATCAAGTGGAACCACTTATCCGTTTTGCCATAAAGGGCGACTCTCGAAATGAGGTCAAAATGAATACATATTTTAACGAATACTTTTACTTGACACCAATGAAAGATAAAAGTGAATATATGTCAGGCAGAATGCTTGCTTACATTGAAAACAAGGTCCTATTATCCAATAATATTACATTATTCGTAATTCGATTATATGAAGGTGATGAAAATAGCCCATATACTCAATTGCTATTACGTCCTAAAGCTATTGGTGCAAATAGATTTAAGAAAGATCTCCCCATTGTAGGGATATTAAAATCTGATCATATACCGAGCGACGGTAATTCAGAATTACCAATAAAAGGTATTAGCTTTATTGAATGGGCTTATGCCTCACCAATAAATAAGATTGAGACTTAATTGAACTATATTTCTTCAAAAATTAGTAATACTTTTGAAAGCATAAAAATCAGAATATGAAAAAAACACTTCTATTTTTAATAATTGCTGTAACTTGTTCCTTAACAGTAAGTGCCGCCGACACCACCAAGGTTAAGAAAGACAGATATGTAAAATCTCTTCGTCTATTTTATCAGGCAGGCAAAGTACTCCCTACAAATAATTTTCTAAAAGGCGAAAATGAAAACGGAGAACCCATTGACTATTTTCAAAGTTTTTCTCTTCAGTATGGAGTTGAAACAGATGGTAGAAAATTATGGCAACAAATCTATGGCTATCCCACATGGGGATTCGCATATTACCATGTTAATTTCTTTAGTCCAAATGAGTTGGGCAGTCCTTCTGCCATATACACATTTATCAATGCTCCAATAATTAAAAGATTTAAACGGTGGAGTATAAATTATGAAGTTGGTTTTGGATTAACATATAACTGGAATAAGTTTGACCTTGAAACCAATCCCCTTCAATATGCCATTGGTTCTAGTAATACTGTCTTTATTGACGCAGGTCTTAATGCTGACATTATGCTAGGAAAGCGTTTTAATCTCACCGCCGGATTTACCTTTACACATTTCTCAAATGGTGCCACAAGAGTTCCAAACCTGGGAATTAATTTAATGGCACCACGAGTTGGATTAAAGTATATGTTCAAACCACGTCCTGAATTTATAAAAGTAGAAGTTCCAAAATATGATGATAATTGGGAATATATTGTATTGTTAGCAGGTTCATCAAAACAATTAGGATTTGAGGTCAACAGCAATAATGATAGCACTTATGTAGCCGAAACTTATGGTGTTTTCACTCTTTCAACAGGTATTAACCGACAAATTTCCCATAAGGTAAAATTTGGTGCTGGTCTTGATATTGGTATTGATGGATCTTATAATTCATATATTAGCTATGAAGATAATATCGTTACTGAAAGATTAAATGCAGGCAATGGAAATAAACTTGCTGTTGGTGCTTATGGTTCTTTTGAGTTGGTTATACATAAATTATCATTAATAATCCAACCTGGTTGGTATCTATACCGTGAGGAATGGCAAATACCTGACACTCCACCAGCAGAAGGAATTGCATACCCAAGACGCGTACCAGGAGGTAGTTACCAGCGAGTCGGCCTTAAATACCATATATTTGATAATATATTCGCAGGGATAAATATTAGGGCTTATGATTTCTCAATAGCTGATTACATTGAATGGAATGTAGGCTACAGAATTGAATGGAAATAGTTCATATATAGACACAAAAAAAAGTAGCAATCCATGGGAATTGCTACTTTTTTTATGCTATCTAGTTGGCAAGGTTATTTAGTTGTTTATTTTAACTAAAAATCCAACACTTCCATAATACCATCTATAATTCTCTGATTATCTGGAAGAATTGCCTTTTCCAGAATTCTATTAAAGCCTACAGGTGTAAATGTAGATCCTACTCTTTTAACAGGAGCATCAAGGAATTTGAATGCTTTGTCGGATATTAAAGCAGCTACTTCACCACCAAAACCCGCAAAAACTTTATCCTCATGAACTACCAAAACTCTGCTGGTTTTTTTAACAGAGTTGATAATTGATTCTTCATCTAAAGGTAACAATGACCTTAAATCAACTACCTCTATCTCTTTACCTGTTTCAGATTTAATCTGATCAGCTGCTGCCATGCACATAGGAAGTGTATTTCCATAAGTGATTATTGTAAGATCCTTTCCTTCTCTCCTAACTCTTGCTTTACCAAAGGGAACTTCAAAATCATCAGGTACAATAGTTTCAGCCAATGGATCATTATATAATGCCTTGGGCTCTAAAAACAATGTCATTCCCTTTGATCTAATGGATGTACGTAGCAAACCCGCTGCATCATCAGCCATGGAAGGATATACGACACGTAATCCAGGAAATGTAGTTAAAGCACCTTCGATGGTTTGAGAATGGTATAGTCCACCACCAATATACCCACCAGAAGCAAGACGAATGGTAATGTTAGGCGCAAATTGGCCATTACTTCTCCAGTAATCATGGGTGCTATCCACAAGCTGTTCCATTGCTGGCCAGAAATAATCAGCAAACTCAGCTCCTTCTACAACAACTCTAATCTTATCATTAAAACGGGTCATACCGTTTGCTGTACCAAGAATAAAATCTTCAGCTATCGGTGCATTGAAAACTCTCTTTACACCAAATTCCTGCTGCATTCCCTTACTTACATTGAAAATACCACCCTTATCCTTATTGGCCATATCTTGTCCAAAAATAAAAGTATCAGGGTTATGTCTGAATTCAGCTTTTAATGTTTGATTTAGAGCCTGGATCAACCTTAATGAATCACCAGATTTACCATTTGGCAAACCATCTGGATATAAAGTACTTTCATAAGGTTCAGGAACGACGAAGTCATAGATTGATTTTGGATCAGGATCTGGAGCTTTCAATGCCTTTTTATGTGCTGCAGAAATTGTCTTTTTGGTTTCCTTATCTATATTATTCAATTCTTCTTCAGTGAATTTACCTGAATGTATCAACTGCACCCTAAACCTTGTTAACGGATCACTTAAGCGAACACAATGACGCTCATTATCGTCACGATACAGATCATGAGCATCAGAATTTGAATGGGAATGTATTCTTACACAGTTTGCATGTACAATTACTGGCTCACTATTTTCAATTGCATGTTGCTTAGCAATATCCATAGTATTCATTGAGTCGAAGATATTCTTACCATCACAATACATGATGCGTAAGTTTTTCATTCCACGGTAGTTTTCAGCAGCACGTCTATTGGCGGATTGATCACGTTGAGGAACTGAAATTCCATATTGGTTATCCTGAAAAACAAAAACCACAGGAAGTTTTTCCTTTGATGCACCATTAATTGCCTCGAATACATAACCTTCAGAGGTTGATGATTCGCCTTGTGAACTTATGGCTACACCTTTGCTTTCATAAATTTTAATTGACCTGGCAACACCAGCAGCATGTAAGGTATGGTTACCAGTTGCTGAAGATACATTAGCTATGTTCCATTCAGGCTTTGCAAAGTGATTCGACATATGACGACCACCCCCAGCAATATCTGTTGCTTTCGAAATCCCATTAAGAATTATTTCTTCTGCAGTTAAACCAGCTGAAATTGCAGTAAGCATATCACGGTAATAGGGAAATAAAAAATCTGTTTCACGATTAAAAACTTGACCTATGGCCAATTGAATACCATCATGTCCAGCATAAGGAGCATGATATGACCATCCTAGCGCTTGTTTGAGGTAATTGGGAGCCTTCTCGTCCAACTGTCGTCCCAAAGTCAATAATGTATACCACTTCTCTAAAGTGGGTTTATCTGTTTTATCAAGTGTGTATTTACGTTTTTGTGCCATTTCTAAAATAATTTGGCTGCAAAAATAGGTTAATTTTTTATTTTAAATAATTCTAAATAGCAATAAGTTTATGGAAACGTTTGCATTCGTTTAATTATTTAAAAACAAAGTTTATCAGATAGTTAATAAATTATAACTACTTTTGCCGCACCTCCGTATAAGAATTATGGTACACATAAAAATCAATTATCTTTTTAAATAATCCAAATGAGTAATTTCGAAGAATTAAAACTTAACGCTGAGTTGTTATCAGCAATTTCTGAGCTTGGCTTTGTTACACCTACCCCCATTCAAGAGATGGTAATACCAGTACTTCTTGAATCTGAGAAGGATTTGGTTGGTCTAGCACAAACAGGAACAGGAAAAACTGCTGCATTTGGTTTACCGATGATTCAAAAAGCGGATACAAGCATCAAGCAAACTCAGGGATTAATACTTTCTCCTACTCGGGAGTTGTGTATTCAGATTGCAAAAGACTTAGCGGCTTACTCAAAGAACACCAAAAACTTAAGAGTTACTGCAGTATATGGTGGATCCAGTATTGATACTCAAATAACTGAGCTAAGGAAGGGTTCACAAATTGTTGTAGGAACACCAGGAAGAACCTTGGATCTAATTAAAAGACGTAGACTTGATGTAAGTAAGATTAATACTGTTGTTCTGGATGAAGCAGATGAGATGTTGAGTATGGGTTTTAAAGAAGATCTTGATGCAATTCTTGAAGGTACACCTAGTACAAAGCAAACTTTACTGTTTTCAGCAACAATGCCTCAGGAAATTACTAGGATTGCCAAAAAGTTCATGAATAACCCTGTTGAATTGTCAGCAGGCACTAAAAACGTAGCAGCTGAAAATGTTAAACATCTTTATTGTGAAGTACATGCACGTGATCGCTATGAAGCATTAAAGCGTATTTCTGATATGAATCCTAAAATTTATGGAATCGTATTTTGCAGAACAAGAAGAGAAACAAAAGAAATTGCCGACAAATTAATACAAGACGGATATAACGCTGATGCACTTCATGGTGACCTAAGTCAGGCCCAGCGCGATTCAGTAATGACTAAATTCAGATCAAAACATTTACAGCTTCTTGTTGCTACTGATGTTGCAGCCAGAGGACTTGATGTTAATGAACTAACACATGTAATTAACTTCAACCTTCCTGACGAAAACGAAATTTATATCCATCGAAGTGGAAGAACAGGAAGAGCAGGAAAAAGTGGTATCTCTCTATCTATTCTTCACATGAGAGAAAAACACAAACTTAGATCAGTTGAGAAGATCGTTGGTCGTAAGTTTGAAAAAATGATGGTTCCATCAGGAAAAGAAATTTGCGCAAAACAACTTTACAACTTGGTTGATAAGGTTGAAAAAGTTGAAATTGATGAATCTCAAATAGCTCCTTTTATGGATGAAATCTATAAAAAACTGGAATGGCTAAACAGAGAAGATCTGATTAAGAAATTTGTATCAGTTGAGTTTAACAGATTTCTAGCCTACTATAAAGGAGCAAGAGATCTTAATTCCATCGAAAAATCACGTGAAGATTCAAGAAATTCAAGAGATGGATCAGATAGAAAAAGAGGTGATGATCGTAAAGGTCGTGATCGCGATAGAGATCGTGAAAGACGCAAAGGAGATGAGAATTTTACCCGCTTATTTATAAATGTTGGAAGTAGTACAGACCTTAATCCTGCTTCATTAATTGGATTAATCAATAAATACACCTCAGAACGTAATATAGATGTTGGTAAAATTGAAATAATGAAAAACTTCTCTTTCTTTGAGGTTGATAAGTCCTATGAGAAAAAGATTATAACATCCTTTGGTGAAGCAGAATACCACAATATTCCTTTGGTAATTGAAGTTGCTAATCCAAAACAATCTGGTGGTGGTTCATCTTCATCATCCGGAAAATTCAAGAGAAGGGATAATTTTAAAAAGAAAGATAACTTTAGCCGCGACAAAAGAAAAGGAAAAAGAGATAACAGAAAATCGTAATCTACTTTTGTAAATTATCTTATACACTGGATTAAGTTTGTAACTTAATCCTCCTCCCATTTTTATTCCGTTTAAGTTTAAGTCTCAGACTTAAGCTAGTTATCTTACACTTATATCATATAACTAAACTGAAACATTGTAATCCCTCAATGCATCATTGAGCGAAGTCTTTTTATTAGTGGATTCTTTCCGGGTACCTATTATCAATGCACATGGCACCTGATATTCTCCCGCAGGAAACTTCTTGGTAGTAGTTCCTGGGATAACAACCGACCGAGGAGGTACAAAGCCTCTGTGCTCAACTGGCTCAGGCCCACTAACATCTATAATTCTTGTGGTTTGAGTTATGACCACGCTTGCTCCTAGCACAGATTCTCTACCAATATGCACACCCTCAACAACAATCGATCTTGATCCAATAAAACAGTTGTCTTCAATAATAACTGGTGCAGCCTGAATGGGCTCTAGCACCCCTCCTATCCCTACGCCGCCGCTAAGATGAACATCTTTGCCTATTTGAGCACATGAACCAACCGTAGCCCATGTATCAACCATAGTGCCGCTATCAACATAAGCTCCAATATTTACATATGATGGCATTAAAATAACTCCTGGTGCAATATATGATCCATATCTGGCAACTGCATGAGGTACAACTCTTACATTCAGCTTTTTATAATTCCGTTTTAAAGGTATTTTATCATGAAACTCAAACATTCCAATCTCCATGGTTTCCATCTTCCGGATTATGAAATACATAATTACGGCTTTTTTTACCCAATCATTAACAATCCACTTTCCATCACTAACTTCTGCCACACGCAGGCGACCATTATCAATTAATTCCAGAACTTGTTCAATGGCGTCTGTCGTTTCAACATTCTTCAATAAACTTTTTTCATCCCAGGCTGTATCTATCAGTTTTATTAAGTTCTGCATTGATTTTTAATTTTGCATAAAAGTATAAAAAATTGCTAATTTTGCCGGCTGATACTTTTTAGATAACATTAACGAGATAAATGGGTAGAATACTTGCTATTGATTACGGACAAAAACGTGTCGGAATTGCTGTTACTGATGAAATGCAGCTAATTGCTAACGGTCTTACAACAGTCCATGTCAAGGATATATGGGAATTTCTTGCCAATTATTTTAAAACTGAAAATGTTGATTGCGTTGTAATTGGTGAACCTAAAGATATGATGAATAGGCCATCCGACTCAACACGATTCATTGAGCCGTTCGTTAATAGATTCAAAAAATTGCATCCAAATATTGAAGTTAAGAGGTTTGATGAACGGTTTACTTCTAAAATGGCGCATGATACAATGCTTGCCGGAGGGTTAAGTAAGTCCAGAAGAAAAGATAAAGCACTAGTTGACACCATTAGTGCTACATTAATTCTTCAATCATATATGAACTCTATATAATAACAAGTTAATAATACTATGATATTACCTATTACAGCTTATGGTCATGCCACACTTAAAAAAGTAGGTGAGGATATTACTAAAGATTATCCAGACCTTGATAAGCTTATTGAAGACATGTTTGAAACAATGTACTATTCCAAAGGAGTTGGATTAGCTGCCCATCAAATAAATAGACCAATTCGACTTTTTGTACTTGACCCTACCCCTTTTCATGAAGAGTATCCTGAGGTTGATCAAAAAAGAAATGTTTTTATCAATGCTTACATCACAAAAGAAGAGGGAGAAGAAAAGGATTTTGATGAAGGATGTTTGAGTGTTCCGAATATTACTGAAAGTGTAAAGCGCAAACCTGTGATTTATATGTCATATTATGATGAAAACTGGAATTACTTTGAAGATGTCAAGTTTGAGGGCATCTTAGCACGTATAATTCAGCATGAATATGATCATATTGAAGGGAAACTGTTTATTGAACATCTTCCGAACCTTAAGAGATTGTTATTAAAAGGTAAATTGAGAGATATTAGCACTGGAACTGCTGATGTGGCATATAAAATGATACTTCCCAGAAAAAAAATCAAAAGATAGTTTATAAAACTTTAAGCATTAATTATGAACAAACTAATTATTATACTTATTACCAGTTCATTCATTCTTTTATCATGTAATAACAATAATAGCAATGAACAAGATACCAGCTCAAAGGTTACAATTGAGCAAATTAACAATCTTGAAGGTGAGTTATTTGGTGGAGATATGACAACTCCAAATTTGGAAAAAGCCAAGGAACTAGTTGGTTTATATATTGAGTATGCTAATACTTATCCTAAAGATACTGTTTCTGCAGATCTATTATTCAAAGCGGCGGATATAAGTATGAATTTAAGCTCTGCTAAAAATACCATCGCATTATTTAATCGAATACTAAATGAATATCCCGACTACAGAAATGTATCAACTGTATTGTTTTTAAAGGGGTTCGTATATGAAGATCAAGTGCGTGATTACGAAAAAGCCGGGAAATGCTACATTGATTTTCTTGAGAAATATCCTGAGAGTGATTTCGCAGATGATGCTAAAGTATCAATTCAAAACCTAGGTAAATCACCCGAAGACTTAATTAGGGAATTTGAATCTAAGAATAAATAATTCTTTCTGACGGCATAAGATTAAAAGAGACTAACTAAGTCCCATCTTTTCCACCCTGTTTCCAAGAGTGATTTCTTTCATTTCTTTTTCCAGATTGCTAAACTTCTCGCTGGTTACACTTCGAATAACTTCACCATTTTTAAGTAGGTGTATTTCATCACAGGTTTCGCTCAAAGTGGAAAATATATGAGATGAAATCAATATTGTTTTTCCTAACTGCTTAAGTTTATGAATTATCTCAGTAATGATAATATTACTCTGAATATCAACTCCATCAAAGGGTTCATCAAAAATAAAGCAATTGTTTTCCTGCATAAGTATGGCAGTTATAGCCAACTTCTTTTTCATACCTGTTGAGTAGGTTGATGCATATTGATTTAGT
>CALCGQ010000047.1 GCA_937901015.1 uncultured Bacteroidota bacterium
GTAGCTTTACTTCCCATCTTCAATTTTGGTGTGATCACCATTTCTAAAAAGAAACTGTGCATCACAGGTTTGATTAGCATCTGACTTTCTTATCATTAACATCAATTTAACAACCTTTCTATCAATATAGTTGTCATATATTTTGTAAATTAAATTACATTTGCCCGTTAAGGAAAAAAGTGATAGATAACGCAACCAAATCTATCGCTAAGCAAATTCATAAATTAATAAATATGAGAATTTTAACTATTACGTTATCAATGTTATTAATGATGACCCTGTCATCAAGTGTTGCCATTTGTCAGGTATTGCATCCTGAAAGAACTACAAAAGCTGTACATTTTGATAAGTCAAAACCGCTACGATCAATAGAGGAAGTACCTTATGGAGTTAGAAAAAGAAACTGGAAGAATAAGCTTGTACCAAACAAGTTTGATGTTGATGATGAACTTAAGCACATGCAGCCATTAGCCGATGGAGATCCTGTAGTTCAGGATAGAATGATGTATGGCGGCAGAAACCAAGGGACTGTAGATCAGAACTTTGGTGGTGTTACTAACACTTATGGCGTTGCTCCTCCTGACACTGATGGTGATGTTGGACATGACCATTATATGCAAATGGTAAACCAAGGCTTTGCAATCTGGGATAAGGAAGGAAATCTACTTTATGGTCCGGTAGATAATATAACCTTATGGGACGGTTTTAATGGTCCATGGTCGAGTACCAATGATGGTGACCCTGTAATCCTATATGATGAATATGCTGACAGATGGATAGCCACACAATTCTCACTTCCTCAGGATCCATATTTTTATGAGTTGATTGCTGTTTCGGTAACAAGTGATCCATTGGGAGAGTGGTATAGATATGCTTTCCAATTCGATGATATGCCTGATTATCCTAAATTTGGTGTATGGCCAGATGGTTACTATTTCTCAACTCACCAATTTGGTAGCGGATTCACAGCCGGAATGAGTATTTGCGACAGACAGGCTATGATTAATGGTGATCCTGATGCAGAAATGATATACTTCAATGTTGGACCTGACCATTATGGTCTTCTAGCTGCAGATGTGGATGGAGCATTATTACCTCCTGAAGGATCTCCAAACTACATTGTAGATGTTGGTAGCAACAAACTGAAAATGTGGGAAATTGATATTGATTGGGTAGAGACTTCTAATTCAACAATTACAAGAATTGATGATTTGGCTACAGAACCATTTTCATCTCAGGGTATAAATATTTCTCAACCAGGAACTGGTCAAAAACTAGATGATTTGAGTGGTATGACAATGGTTAGATTACAATATAGAAACTTTGATACTTATCAAACTATGGTTGCCAACCATACTGTTAATGCAGGTGGTGGAAGAGCTGGTGTAAGATGGTATGAACTAAGGAATTACGGTAGCGGATGGAGTATATATCAACAATCTACATATGCACCTGAAGATGGTGAAAATCGCTGGATGGGAAGTATCAGTATGAATCAAAATGGAGATATTGCAGTTGGTTACTCTGTATCCAGTGCAAATACATATCCTTCAATTAGAGTGGCCGGACAATCAAGTGGGGCTCCAATGGGATTAGGTATTTTTGATATTGATGAGACCAGTATTTTTGAAGGTACAAAATCTCAAACTGGTGTTAACAGATGGGGTGATTATTCTTCCATGAGAATCGACCCAAGTGATGGTAATACATTCTGGTTTACAACTGAATATACCAACGGTGGTTGGGGTTGGAGAACTCAAATTGCATCATTCAGTTTTGTAGCTCCTCCAATCGCTGATTTTTCTTCTGATGAAATCTTAATACCAGTTGGCGAAACCATAAATTTCATGGACGAAACATCAGGTATTCCTTCTGACTGGACATGGACTTTTGAAGGCGGAACCCCGAGTACCTCAAACGAACAAAATCCTGAAGGTATCCTATATGATACTGAAGGAATCTACAAGGTTAAGCTTGTAAGTTCTAATTATTTGGGAATCGACTCAATCACTAAAGAAACATATATTACAGTAAGTTCATCAGTATTACCAGATGTACAATTTACTTCTGATGTCAATATTTTCTGCTTTGGAGAACCTGTTAAGTTTACCGATGAAACAGAACTAAGCCCAATACAATGGCTTTGGGAATTTGAACCATCCGATGTTGAGTTTATCAACGGAACCGATGAAAACTCACAAAACCCTGAAGTTCTGTTTAATTCAATGGGCAGTTATTCTGTAACTCTAACTTCATGGAACCTAAATGGTCCTGCATCACTTACAAAAACAGAATTCATTAAATCAGGTGGTTATGAACCATATTACCTTGATGATTTTGAAACAAATGGTTATGAGGAATATGGCTGGACCGTTGAAAACCCTGATAATGATGTAACTTGGGAAATGTATGAAATTGGTGGAACTACACCAGGATCACATGCGCCGGGGGTTAACTTTAGAGATTATTTTGCTGTTGCTCAACGAGACAGACTAATTTCTGCTCCGTTCAACCTCGAAGGCTTATCAACTGCATCATTGGAATTTCAACATGCTTATGCACAAAATTTACAAACCATTAATTTCACTGACTCATTAATCGTTTATATCTCTGCTGATTGTGGTGATACATGGACCCGTATTTGGGAAGGTGGAGAAAATGGATCAGGTAACTTTGCAACACATGAACCAACCGATTATGATTTCTTCCCAGAAGTTGAATCAGACTGGTGTATGACTGGTTGGGGTGCTCCTTGTGTAATTTTAAATATTTCAGACTGGGCCGGTCAATCTGATGTACAAGTTGCATTTGAAACATTCAGCTATTTTGGAAACCCTATTTTTGTTGATAATGTAGCAGTTTCTCAATCTGTTGGAGTAGTTGATTTAGACTCAGAAAAAGAGCAATTAAGAATATATCCTAATCCATCTAATGGTAGCTTTAATGTTATGTTACCAGCTGGTGTTGCATATAATAAGATCTTAGTCACCAATTATTTAGGACAGAATGTTTACTCAAACAGTATCGATGAAACTACCACACGAATAACTGTTAATGAATCTATTAACTGGAATTCAGGAGTGTATTTTGTAAGCCTTACTGGTGAAAACGGAACTATAGTACAGAAGTTAATTATTAAATAATTACCTTTGATCTATAACTAACGTTCATAGCATATGGCCCAATCTTTTAAAGGTTGGGCCATTTTTTTTAATCTACAATCAAATGAATCTTTTTTATTCTCCCAATATAATCGAACCGATAACAATTCTTACAGAAGAAGAATCTAAACACATTATCAGAGTTCTGCGTAAAGCAGCAGGTGATATTATTTATTTCACTGACGGAAATGGGTTTAAGTATAATGGTAAAATAATAGACGCAAACCCTAAAAAATGTATTATTGAGATTTTCAATAAAAAAGAAGGTGATGATAAGCGGAACTATACCCTACATATTGGAATTGCACCAACAAAAAATATTGCCAGATTTGAATGGTTTCTTGAAAAATGTACCGAAATAGGCATTGATTCAATTACTCCAATTATATGCGATCATTCAGAGAGAAGGGATATAAAGCCTGAAAGATTAAATAAAGTTATTACCTCAGCAATGAAACAATCGCTTAAGTCATTTCACCCCGAACTTAACTATAAAAAAAAGTTTCAGGAACTCATATCAGAAAATATTGAGGGAGATAAATTCATTGCATATATAGATAATGAAGTTACTCTGGAATTAAAAGAAGCATACACTCCAGGATCCAATGTAACAATCCTTATCGGACCTGAAGGTGACTTTAGTCCTGAGGAAGTTGAAATTGCTAAAACTTATGGTTACATCCCCGTACGCCTTGGCAAATCAAGATTACGAACAGAAACCGCTGGTATTGTAGCCTGTCACACAATCACCTTGGCAAATTTATAATCATAATTTAAGTTGCAAAGGGATAGTCAGTATAACCAGCAGGACCCAATGAATAGTATTTCTTTCGATCTGCAACAGCCAACTCAATGTTATTCTGCATTCTGTAAACAAGATCGGGGTTCGCAATAAATGGAACCCCAAAGGCAACCAAATCTGCTCCATCACTTTCAATAATTTCATTACCGGATTCCTTTGTAAATCCATTATTCATCATCAAAGTACCTTTGTAAACTTTCCGAAATCTCTTACCAATATTGGGCTCAGAATACTGCACATCTGTAACATCTGTAAAAGGTTCACTTAAATGTAGATAAGCAAGGTTATAATTATTTAACCCCTCGATTAAGTAATCGAATGTAGGCAGAGTTTCTTCATCGATTGTTAGTCCATGATAATTATGTGATGACGGATTTAACCTTACTCCTATTCTATTTTCAGGAATATACTTTTTCATTTCATCCAGCAACTCAAACATAATCCTACATCTGTTCTCAATTGATCCACCATATTCATCGGTTCTATTATTTGAACATGGAGCAAAAAACTGATGAAGCAGATATCCATTTGAAGAGTGTATTTCTACACCATCAAATCCCGCTTCCACTGCATTTGCAGCAGCTTTTGCAAACTGACTTATAACAATAGATATCTCCTCCTTAGTCATTTTGTGAGGAGTAACCGATGGTTTCTCTCCTTCAGGAGTTCTAATGGGATGAACTGGATTAATTGCAGATGGTGCCATTGGTAGCTCTCCATCAAGAAAATAAGGATGCGACATCCTACCCACATGCCAAAGCTGAATAAAAATCTTACCTCCCGCCTGGTGAACTGCATTGGTAGTTTTCTTCCAAGCTTCGGTTTGCTCAGAGGAATAAATTCCTGGAGTATTGGCATACCCTACTCCCATTTTTGATATTTGAGATCCTTCTGAAATTAATAAACCAGCTGTGGCACGTTGTTTATAATATTCAGCTATCAATTCAGTTGGGACATTTCCCTCATTATTAGCTCTTCCTCTGGTTAGCGGAGCCATAACAACTCGGTTTTTGAGAGTAATATCTCCTAGTTTATATTCTGTGAATAGATTGTACACTATTGTTATTTTAGTAATGATTCGTAGTGGTAAAAAATTAGCATCCAACCACATGTGATGAATGCTAATTATAGTTTTATATATTTATTTTTTCTAGATATGAATCACTTCATCATAAGCAGCAGCAACTGCTTCCATAACAGCTTCTGACATTGTTGGGTGAGGATGTATTGTCTTGATAATTTCGTGTCCTGTGGTTTCAAGTTTACGTGATGCAACAACTTCTGCAATCATCTCAGTTACATTCTCACCAATCATTTGGCAACCTAACCATTCGCCGTATTTGGCATCGAAAACAACCTTAACAAATCCATCCTTTTTACCTGCAGCGCTGGCCTTACCAGATGCGGTAAATGGGAATTTCCCTACTTTTATATCATACCCGGCTTCTTTTGCTTGTGTTTCAGTCATACCAACTGAAGCTACTTCAGGACTTGTATACGTGCAAGCTGGGATATTACCATAATCAATTGGTTCTACATTCATTCCTGAAATTTTCTCAACACAAGTAATACCTTCATGAGATGCCACATGTGCTAATGCAGGTCCGTGAACAATATCACCTATGGCATAATATCCTGGAATATTTGTTTCGTAGAAATCATTTACTGTTACTTTTCCTTTTTCTGTTTTAATTCCAACTTCTTCCAGCCCTATACCTTCAATATTAGTTGCAATTCCAACAGCAGACAATACAATATCAGCTTCAACTTCAACAAGCCCTTTCTTAGTTTTGATAGCAACATTACAAACATCACCACTAGTATCCACGGTTTCAACTGAAGAATCCACCATAACTTTCATTTTTGCCTTCTTGAATGATCTTGCCAATGTTTTTGATACATCAGGATCTTCCAAAGGAACTATGTTTGGTAAAAATTCCACTAAAGTAACCTCAACACCAACACTATTAAAGAAATATGCAAATTCTGAACCAATGGCTCCGGAACCAACAACTACCATACTTTTCGGCATTTTATCAAGCACCATAGCTTCACGATAACCAATAATCTTTTTACCATCCTGCGGAAGATTCGGTAATTGACGTGAACGTGCTCCAGTTGCTAGTATAATACTAGTGGCATCATAAACCTCTGATTTACCATCAAGTGTAACTTCAACTTTTTTACCAGGAAGTACTTTGCCGGTGCCATTGATCACATCTACTTTATTCTTTTTCAATAGAAACTGTACTCCTTTACTCATACCATCTGCTACACTACGGCTTCTTTGAACCATTTCAGCCAAATCAGGATTAATGGTACCATCTATTTTCACACCATAATCAGCTGCATGCTTGGCATAATTATATACTTGTGCACTTTTTAGCAATGATTTTGTTGGAATACAACCCCAGTTAAGGCAAATACCACCCAGCTCAGCTTTTTCAACAATTGCTACTTTGCTACCAAGTTGTGAAGCTCTTATTGCAGCCACATAACCACCAGGGCCACTTCCTATTATAATAATATCGTATTTCATAATGATTTCTTTAAGGAAAATATTTGTGCAAAAATAATCAATCGTGTAAAATGAGACACATTTTTGATCGATAAAATTATAATGATTCTAAATAAGAATTATTACCATCAACTATATGCATATTATGTTGTTTTTAACGGAATATTACAATAATCACACTCGATAACTAACTTATGGCTTAGGGATTAAAAACTGAATCGATAAGATAGTTTTAATAAAAACACATTATGCGCTTTTAGAGCGGTGAGTCTGTCGATATTATCACTTAAACTAAATCTACCATCGGGATAATCACCGGTTCTTCCCTGCGACCACACAAGATATGCTGTTGACCCCGGAATATATTCCCATCTAACTACCAGGTTGGATCTAAATTCATAGAAGCTAAAATCTGGATTCTCAAATGTATATGATTCATTTCCATCATTAACTGTATATATATTCTCCTCGCTATCAAAACTAAGCTGATTAGGCGAATAAGTGTAATACTGGTTCTTAACATCAGTAACCATAGGATCCACAACCTTTCTGTAGTCGGAATAATTACCAGAAAATAGAAATGGCTGACCCCAGAATTGAATACTCATATCTGGAGTTATTCCAATATCAATCCTAAAATCCATACTCACAAACTCCTGATCGATAGATGAGACCAAGTATGTGTTACTATTGTTGTGTTCAATGGTTTCAACATAAATCATGTAACTATCAGATATACTATATGATGGCTCAACCGATAATTGCAAGAAATCAAATGGTCTGTATTCAATTTCAAAGCTAATATCTTTGGATCTGCTATAGTTATCATCTCCCCATCCACCGCTGGCAGATAATTCAAATTCAAGTTTTTTGCGATCATCAGTACTAATAAAAAAGAATGAATTCCAACTACCAGGAGCCCTTAAGCTTGGACCTCCTCGTAATTCATGACGGTTAATATCAAATGTTTCCCGATTTACACCAGTACCAAAGCTCCAATAATTAATAAACTGGGTGCGCATATTAATATTAGCACCACCATAGAGGTGTAATCCTGAAAAGTCCCATCCGGTCCAACCAGCTGCATTGAAATTTATACTTCTAAAAATGCTGAATGGTTCCCATATTCGATATCCTGCCCATACTATCTGGTTTATAAAGTCAGAAAACCTCATATAGCCCATATCATTGAGTTCTAGGCCAGGTGATCTCCAAGTAGACCAGCCACCAAACGACCATCGACCGCCACCGATCTTACCACCCTCAATGGTACCTCCACTACCTGTGATACTTGTGATTGTAGTATCCACGCTTATATGTGTGGCATCGGGACGTTGAAAGAAGTGTTGTGGAGATTCTTGAATTTCGGTTATTGCTTTCGTTGTACCTGATACACGACTCATCGTTGCCTTTGCAGAAATATAGTATGATTTGTCATCCCAGAACTTTGAAAAATCAAGGCCAGATGTATAAGCTGAACTCGGTAAAAAATCCAATGTGGAATCATTGATAAAACGATTTGTTGCAGTAACCATACCACCAATTTGGGTATTTCCACCATCAAAATCTTGCTGAAGACGAGTATTAAAGTAGTTAGTCATTGGTTCGATAACTTCATATCTTCTTACTCCATTTTTATCGATGGTAATATTTTCCTCTTTTGTTAAACTTTCCAGAACTCCAATTGACAAACCATTCTTAGTTTTGCCACTAAGCTTAACGGCGCCAAGTATTGTGGTAAATTCAGGAGCGTCGCCATATTCATCATCCATAAGATCAGGATCATAATGCGGTTGAATACCAATTCGTCGTGAATAAAAAAGATTATCTCTGCTAAATGGGCCATCTCCTCCTGTAAGTGGATAATTATATATATTACTGCCTTCAACAAAAAACGGTCTCTTTTCTTCGAAAAACGATTCAAATGCTGATAAGTTAACTTCAGAAGGATCAGCTTCCACCTGACCAAAATCAGGGTTAACAGTAAAGTTTAGGGTAAGATCATTTGTGATAGCTACTTTACCATCTACACCAGCATTATAGCCAAAATCAGAACCAGTTGAAAAAGGGTTGCCTTCTTCTTTTTCATATGATTCAAACTTAATCATACCATACGGAATAATCTCAACTTCTTTCTTGGGTTGTATATTATCAATTCCATCAAGTGTTCCCCAGCGACTAACCCACCCGGCAGCGTCTTGTGGTATGGGCTGCCATAAAGACTCTTCATCCTTTCTAAACAGCTTTCTCAATACTTCAAGTCCCCATACATGCTTCTCCTTATCAGCAAATCGGAGTTGATTATATGGTATTTTCATTTCTGCTACCCAGCCTTGGTCATCAATACTTACGCTTGTATACCAAACAGGATTCCAAGTTTCATCATCATCGGTATCATTTGTAATTATTGCATCGGCTTTTACTCCAGCGGCGGTAACACTAAAAGTAAAACCTGTTAGTTTATCATTGTAACTGTCAATCCCGATTCCAACCCAATCTCCAGCCCAGTTATCACGTCGTGTTAATCGTCTTTCAATCTTATCAGGTTCAGTATCAAATGCACGAATGGCTACATATAAATTTGCGTTATCATAAAGGATTTTAAATTTAGTTTGTTGAGATGGTGGCTCCCCTTCATAAGGCTCTCGCTGAATAAAATCACCTGTCCATTCAACTTCATCCCATACATCTTCATTGATGATTCCATCAATTACTGGAGCCTCTCCAATTATACGTTTAGTAGTATAATTACGCGTTTGCCCAATGGTGTTTTCTGAAAAGAAGAATAGGCAAAATACAATAGGTAACATATATCTACCTATGCTCTGGTAAAAATTAATTGGCTTTCTCATCAATCTCAATCAATATCCTGCGTCAGGACTATCATATATCATGCCAATTTAACGTATTAACTGTCTGGCAAATCTTTACAAATGAAGCTGTTAATAATCAAAAACCATAATTGTTCATACCATAACAATCACTGTACATTAGTGAACAGTTTCAGATATAATAGTTCCTCATTATTAATCCAAAATTACCCTATTTTTGGAAATAAATATGGCAATATGACAGATAATAACAAACAGCTTATTGATAGTACAATCAGCTTTGTAAAAAAGGAGTTTATTGGTGCAGAAGGAGGTCATGATTGGTGGCATACATATAGAGTATGGAAAATGGCAACAGCAATTGCCATCGAAGAAAATGCGAACATATTGATTGTTGAACTAGCCGCATTGCTTCATGATATTGCCGACTCGAAGTTTTATGGAGGAGATGAAGAAATTGGCCCGGTGAGAGCAAAAGAATTTCTTAGCAATCAGTTGGTGAATCAGGAAACCATAAACCAAGTGGTTAACATCATTAAGTATATGTCATTTAAAAAAACCTTTGATAGCATTGATTTCAGCTCTTTGGAGCTTGATATTGTTAGAGATGCTGACCGATTAGATGCCATAGGTGCAATTGGTATTGCACGGACATTTAACTATGGAGGTTTTACGGATTCTGAAATCTACAACCCTGATATTTCTCCAAGACTGAAAATGACCAAAGAAGAGTATAAATCTTCCAAGTCTCCTACAATAAATCATTTTTACGAAAAGCTATTGCTTTTAAAGGATCTAATGGTTACAAATACTGGAAAGAAGATTGCTGATAGCCGCCATCGCTTTATGGAAAATTATCTGCAACAATTTTATTTGGAATGGGATGGCAAGGCATAATTCATTGATATTTTGATATTTCACATTTATCTCCCTATATTTGTAGGGATTACTAATTCCCAAAAACAAATAAAAACTTACTATTATGTTAAAAATGATTGATGGTGCATCAGACAAAGCAATTACCATTGAGTTAATTGATGGCTATATGCCAGAAGATGAAAAAAAAATTGAGAAGCTATTTGAAGAAAAAATTGCAGCAGGTCACAAGAAAGTAAATCTACTTGTAAAAATTGACAAACTAAATTTGTCTCATAGCAGCTGGAAAGCTATGTGGGATGATAGCATGTATGCTCTCAAACATGTAAGAAACTGTGGTCGTATAGCACTTGTTGGGCATAGTAAAACGGAAGAAGTTCTCATTAAAATTGATAATATGTTTTTTGAGAACAATAAGAAAGATCAAGCCGAGAAGTATTTTGATATTAGCGATATCGACAACGCCATGGGTTGGATAAATGAATAATAAAAAAGCCCGGAAAGAGATATAACATCTCCATTCTGGGCTTTTCATATTCTAACTATCTGTTACTTATCTTTTATACACATCTCCAGAACCGTTACTTCTAACATCAACCTTCTGAGGGTCTCCTCTATATGTTAGATCACCGGAACCATTTAATGTTACACGTAGAACTTCCACAACATGTAATGTCATATCTGATGAACCGGAATTGCTAACTGTTGCGTTTACAGCTGTGAAATTATAGCCATCAAGATCACCTGACCCATTTTGACTTACTGTGAGCATATTAGTTTTTCCTTTCAGACTTAAATCACCAGAACCTGAGTTCTTAATATAACACTCTTCCAATTTCAACTCTTCTGCATCCACATCGCCTGAACCTGAGACTGTTATTTTCAAATTACCCATAACTCCACTAATGTCGGAATCACCAGAACCATTAACTTTTAACTCAAGATTTGTAGCGTTGAACTCGGCATCCAAATCACCAGAACCATTTAAATTGATATATAAATCATTGGCTTTATAAACACCTTCGAACCTGATATCGCCTGAGCCTGAACTAATTATCTTATCTAGATTGGGGACAGTAATAATAACATCCAGTCCCTCAACTGATCTAAATCCCCTACCTTTAACACTAACATATAGAGTTCCATCTTCAACCTCAGTTTCAATCAATTCAAGAATATTTTCATCCGTTTTTACGGTTATTGATTTAGGTCCTTGGCTTATGTACAAATCAGCTGAGCATGTTAACTTTATTGCTGAGAAGTTTTCCACATTCCTATCTTGAGATTTAACATTACCATTTCCTTTAACCTGAGCTGTAACTGTTGCTGTCATTACAATCATTATAGAAAGTATGATCAGTTTTAAATTATATATATTTTGATTTTTCATCTTCT
>CALCGQ010000048.1 GCA_937901015.1 uncultured Bacteroidota bacterium
AGTTGTGCGCCAATCCAGAACTTTGGCAATTTCACATCTTTGGAAATGGTGAATTTAACCTCAAAATTTCACATGTTCAAGAAAAATTTAACTACAATTTTAACATAAGGGTCCATTTTAACGACCTAAATATTCCATTAATTAAATCTTCACTTGACTTTATCCAAGTCAGCAAATTAGAATTATATGAAAGAGAAGAAACAGATTATTGTCCGATTGGATAGTGAGTCTTCCAAACAATGGGAATTTATCTGTGATAGGCTGAAGGGAACAACTCGTTCCGATGTTTTTCGCAGAATAATTAAATACTTATCAGCATCGTTGGCAGATGCTACTAATATTAAGAATTATGGATAATGAAACTGTAACACACCAATACTTACTTCCAAATGGTATTGTTGTAACCAATCAGAAAGATGGTTGTGAGATTTTGGGGATCGGCAGAAATGCCTTTCGTAATAAGGTTAAAAATGGCAGTATTATAAAATTCACTGATGATAGACCTAACGGATATGGAAACGAAGAAGATAATTAACACCGAAAGATATTATAAAATGGATAAAGCTTTACAATTAATTGAAGGAACAAACATAGCTGCTTTCTGGGCACATTTAGTGGACGCTTATAACTACTTTAAAGAAAGAGATATGATAGATGTTGATAATACTCTTTATCAAGCAGCGAAAGTAACTCAGGCATTTACTGGAATAAAAACGAAATCTCAAAATGCAGCAAAGAAGCGATTAGCAGAGATGGGATTTCTTAAATATAAAGTTGCATCAAAACCTGGTGAGGCTACGAAATCTACATTCTACATTCTTTATCCTGAGATTTATGAGGAATGGATTGAGAATCATGATTATGATAAACTACGTGATGATAAGTATAAGGAACTTCAAATTACAGGTGACAAAGCTAGATTGGATCAATGGATCAATGATAATGCTCCAGCGCTTAGTAATCAGAAAGATACATACTTGGGACAAAAGCAAATCGCCTTAGGGACATTTGCAAACCATACTCAGGGACATTTGCAAAGTAGCCTTGGGGACATTAGCAAATTCCCAAAAGAACACGTAATAGAGACTAAAGAAGTAGAGACTAAAGAAGTAGAGACTACACAAACAAAGGAAAAAGGGGTTGTGTATTTAGGAAAAGAATATGAATACCTTCAAGGAAAGAGTAAGAGTGATATCCTTGAATTGACAATTGATTATTACGCCTCCAGTATCAAGACTAATATATCAGAAGCTGAAAACTATGATGAAATTCGTTACATAGGAAGATTAGGTATGATTGAAGAACTATTCAACAAGTTTGACGTTGATGTTTGCGTAAATTTCTATGTTGGTATTTTAGGATATATTCAAGGGCTTCATAGGAAGATAAATTCAAATCCAAAAGCCTTTGATGCTGCTTACAAACTCGAAAACTTAATCAGATTTAACCCTGATATAGTATTTTCAGTTGAGAATAAGAAGCGAGCTGAGCGTACTTATATAAGTAAGCATAAGCCTGTAGTAAAAAGAGTATACAGGAAAGAACAGTCGATGTAATTATTTGTTGTATAAGCATCATTGAGCATCACTGAAAACAACTATGCCTCTGACTTTTGTTAGGGGCATTTTTTCATTAAATCTCACCGTAAAGTGAAAGGAAATACCAAAATTCTCGCTCATAATACTTAGGATTGCTACTCTTTATCTTCTCCGCGTACCCAGGCCAAAAAGTATCATCGAGGGTTTGGTTGAATATCTGGAGCCATCGTTGTGATTGCTCTTCTATATCTTCATCGAAATAGGTTATGTGATTGTATGTGTTCATGTTATACTGCCTGTCACCGCACAGGACTTGTTAAGCATCGGCACCGCTGGTTATTATTAGATTAGGCCTTCGTCAGCAAATGAGAAATACGTTTCCGCTCCCACAATCAGGTGATCGAGAATTTGGAGCTCTAGAGTTTTACCTGCCTTCACAATAGTATTCGTGAGATTGATGTCATTCTGTGATGGCTTCAGGTTACCCGATGGGTGGTTATGAACCAGAATTACGGAAGAGGCGTTGGCCTTGAGGGCTGTCTGGAAGATGATCTTGGGATCTGCGACTGTGCCAGAGAGGCCGCCCTTGGATATGAAGGAGAAGCCGAGGCACTTGTTAGCACGGTTGAGTAAGAGCACAGCGAATGATTCACGGTAATGGATATCTTCCCACTGCGATAGAATAACTTCGTATGCATCTTGGGAGGAGGCAACTTTTGGGAGTTCCGATGCCTTGAACTTTGGATTGTAAGTGATTTTGATCTCTGAGATCGATAAGAGATTGATCATTGATAATGCCCATCGCCGTATGGGGCTTTATTTTGGAGTCGGCGCACCTGGTTAGATAATTTCGGTGGCCCTGAACAGCTGTGGAGGGTGGTATCTACTTCGAACGTTTGAAGATGGTCATACTATTATACTTACCTCAATGGGACAGGCCACACTCTGCATCTGTACAGGTTGCACAGGATATCGAGCTTTCAAAAAGAGAAATGAAAAGTGATGATTTTTCGGGAGAGCTTAGAAATCTGATTTTCCCATTTAAGTTGCTGGGAAGTTGCTCATATATGAACTTTTTCCAAGAGAATTTGGGGAGGGGCTAAACAGTAAGGGTTGATGTGTTTTGGAGGTACAGAAAAATTTCTGAAAAAAATTAGAAAAAAAAATAGCAGACAGGGCCGTAACTCTATCTGCTATATGGGTGTTGGCTACTTGAAGAAATCGACGTGTTGGAGCTCAACACTGGCTTGCAGATCTTCTATTCTCACATATTTCTCAAATGATGATAAGGTCCTATGGCCTGTTATTTTCATTATTAGATATGGCGAGACACCATTTAATACAAGGATTGAGGAAAAAGTTCGACGAGCAGTATGGGTTGACATAAGCTTATACTTGGGGTCAGTAGACTTAACTACCTTCCCTCCTTTTGTGATTCTTGTTTCAATATTCTCATTAATCTTGGCTTGCAACCCAATAGCTTTGATATACTCATTTATTTTCTGGATAGATATCTTCTTAGGTAACACACCATCATATTTATCAAGGATTTCTTTAACTCTTGGATGAATAGGAATAGTTGATTGCTCACCTGTTTTGGTGGCTCTAATTGTTGCCATTCCATCTTTAATGATTGATGAGTTAAGCTGATCCCAATCTGAGTAACGCAATCCGGTGTAGCAGCCTATCAGAAAGTAATCCCGAACACGATCTTTTTCACCTTTAAGTTTCAGATTATATATTGCATCAAGCTCTTTTTCTGATAAATATATAGTATCAGACTCTTCACGGGTTCGTTTGAAGTTCTCATAATCAGTATTAGTGTGGAGTTTTTGAATATAAGCTTCTTTCATTATTGCTTTTATGTGCTTCCAATGATTGGATATAGTATTCTTAGAGAGATTTTCACTTTGAAGATGCTTACCATATGCTGAGTAAAAACTCATATCTATATCTTCGAAAGAAGGTTTCCTAAATTTAAAATAGCCTTTTAGGTGATTTAAGGTAGAGCCATAACCTTTGTGACGAATTTGTTTATTTGCCTTCATCTCCTCATACTTCTTATCAAAAAAGTCTAAGAACTTCATTCTGTATATTTGGGATTTGGATATTGATCCTGGAGTTAAGAATTCTTGATATTTGACTTTAAAATTCTTAATTGAGAAGCCAGAGTTCTGTTCAAAATATTGTACTGTACTTTCAATTGCAGATTGATGTCTGATCAACTCCCTGTTAATAGACTTACCTTTGTATTTGTAATTAACGCTTTTGGCTTTCTGCTTTGTTTTATCCCATTTGTCAGGATCAATTTTTAATTTAGTTGAAATTCTAATCGGATTAGAACCACCGTAGTAATGTAGTACGTAAATACTTCCATTAGCATGCAATCTAAATGTTGACATAAAATCATAGTTAGAGGGTTTGATTTAAGTAATGGAGTTTAAATATGGGTATAGGTATATATGCTTGAAATAGGCAGCCTTAATAAGACTCCCTTATAACATTATAGTAAAATTATTTTTGACTGTATTTTGGACCCTCTGAGACATATCTGAGAAGGATTTTTTTATCAAAAAGGAAACACCAGGAATGCGTAAAGACTGACTACCAACACATTAGTGATCATAAAATAGATTTTCAGGTTATCCTGCCGGGTTCACGAAAGCCGCTTATAACTGGGTGGCTTTTTGCGTTTAATGGAAGTTTGAATAACTATAATTACTATTTTTAGCATTATCTTCACAACTATGTTTATAAATCAGATCCATTAAATTCAATGAATCAAAGAAAAGCCCCTTGGCACTTTCTCTTATTACTTATTTTGGCTGGAGAGTCAGTATTTATTCTTCCGTTTGTTGTTGCTAGAGTATTTAGGCCTACTGTTCTTGATGCATTTGGACTTGATAACCTCCAGTTAGGTGTATGTTTCTCTATATATGGTATTACAGCCTTGCTATCTTATCTTTTTGGAGGTCCAATAGCCGATAAGTTTCCTCCAAGGAAATTGATTGCTGTGGCATTATGGATGACTGCCGCAGGAGGTTTGCTATATTCTATATTTCCCAGTTATAATGCGTTAAAAGCCCTTTATGGTTACTGGGGTTTTACGACCATTTTCTTATTCTGGGCACCTATGATTAAGGCTGCTCGTGTTTGGGGAGGATCAACATCACAGGGACAGGCATTTGGTTTTTTGGAAGGAGGACGTGGATTGGTAGGGGCTCTTTTCGGAGCACTAGGTATTCTTATTTTCTCACTTATTATTACTTCAGAAGTTTCTGAATTAAGTGTTTCTGAAAGCAGAGCAGCCCTCAAACAGGTAATACTTGTATCCACTATCCTAATTGTAATTATTGGCCTATTGGTTTGGTTCTTTATGAGGTTGGATAGCAAAATAGAAAAGGAGATTAACATTGAAAAAATTACATTATCACAAATTCGAGATGTGTTACGATTGCCTTCCGTATGGTTGCTGATGATCATTATTCTATGCGCATATGTAGGCTACAAAATCACAGATGTATTTTCTTTATATGCTCAAGACGTGATGCTATATGATCAAGTTCAATCGGCCCAAGTTGGTACATTTTTACTCTTCGTACGACCTGTTATTGGGGTACTAATCGGTCTATTGGCCGACCGCTCTCAAATCACCTTCTGGTTGGTTATTAGTTTCGTCATATCATTCTTGGGAGCATTGTTGTTCGCTCTTGGTATTATTTCAGATTCGGCTACAGTTTTATTTTTTATTTCAATAATGGTTGTATCTACTGGAGTATACGCTGCACGTACTCTGTACTTTGCAGTGATGGAGAAAGGTCAAATCCCTTTGGTTCTTACTGGTACTGCAGTCGGTCTCATATCTATAATAGGTTATACACCAGATATATTTGTCGGACCTGCAATGGGATATCTCTTGGAGAATTCGCAAGTTGCAGAAGGCCATCAACATGTGTTTTGGATGCTGGCTTTATTTTCTGTTATCGGTGGTATGGCCGCTTGGTATTATTTTCATTTGTATGGAAAAATTAAACAGAATTGATAGTATGGTTTTTATGCTTATATTTGACAGATTCTCTATTTGAGAATACCCTAAAAAAGAAAAAACAAACGCAATAAACACATTAATAAAGTAAGCAATATCTAACAAAACAAGATCCGCTTTCACTTTAAATTGGCTTAAATAACCACCAAATATTTACAGTTTATCTATTTATTAATTATAGAATAAAACTAAAATAAAGCGCTGGTTGATAATAGGCTAACCACCTTCATGTACAATAAAACAAGAGCAGTTTCAACCTTAATTGTTATATGCAAACAAAGAAAGGTTAATGAATGGCGGTTCCGAAAAGCCAAAATAGAGTAGGGTAAAAACATTAATACTAAATTTATGAAAATCAACAAATTAAATTTTAAAGAATATGCAGCTAAAAAACCAATTATGCTCAGTTCATCTGGGAAATTTTTAGCTATTAAAGAAGTCATTACCGACCGTAGAATGGCCCTTGGGTCGCTCCATACATTATCAGGTGATAAGCAGATCCAGCTTACACTTGAAAGGTATAAACTTGAACCCGATTTTAAACTTGGCATTTTTGGTAATGGTACCATGACAAAGTCTGAGGTCATGAAAAACATCAAAGATCAAACGGAATTTGGTAAAGTAGCTGTGCAAGTTGAAATGCAATATTGTAACGAATTGCTGAAATTAGCAAAATCACGAAAGGTTGTAAGATATCCAAGAGGTCCCATTAAACCTACAAGAGTTATACCTGATTGGAAACAAATAAGAAGATGCTTTTGGTTTAAACTCAAAACAAATGCACTTTTTGCTGAAAACACTACCGATAGTGTTACAAGCCCTTTTGCTGCATATAGGATAGCAAATGTACATCCTAAGTATGCTGCGCGTGGGTTTAATGTTCTGGCTATTACCGGAACAAATGATACCAGGACTAATTTTTTAACTCATGCCAAAAAATCATTAACAGTCTACATAAGCGGAATTGGACATGGTAATTATGATGTATATACCGGACATGCAGGAAATCATATACTAAAAGTTGGAGCCTATGATGCATCGGAAGTGAATAACAAAGCAATTCATTTTTTAAGTTGCAGAACAGCAGCGACGCTTGGACCTGATACTATTACAAAGGGAGCAAGTTGTTACGTTGGTTATGATGAAAACTTCACTTTTGTGTGGGATGATCCTTCGACGCCAATAAACGAAGCTGACCTCTTCAAAAAGTGCGATAGCACATTTGATATTTGGATGGCATACGGCTACACTGCACAACAAGCTTATAATGCTTCAATAGCTACTTTTAATGCATCAATTGCATTGGTTCCAGGTACAGCTGCAGCGAGTTGGCTGTCATACGACCGTGATCATATGCGATTGCATGGTGATCCTGCAACAAGGGTTCTTCCATATAAATATGTGAAACTCTGCTTCCCATTTAAAGTACTTAGACATGAAGAAATGTTAGCAGGAATGGGAGAACTAATGGA
>CALCGQ010000049.1 GCA_937901015.1 uncultured Bacteroidota bacterium
CAACAATCCGGCTTAGGGTTAATATAATGGGACCTGATAAACCAAAGTGTGTAAATATCATTTCACCAAAGTCTTCGCCAGCTTTTTTTCCATTTATCCAAACTACTGCCTTAACATTTTTTAGGTTAAGCCCTTGTAGCTCTTTTGCAGTACTTCCTGAAGTTTCCAGTGGTACCAATGCAGGTCGTGCTTTGGTTATTGTATGTCCCACATTACTAGATAATGCATACCCATCACCTGTTGAACCTGTTGCAGGGTAGGAGCGACCTCCTGTTGCAAGGACTATTTTTTTAGTCTTGAATAGCTCACCGTTGGCAATGAGTCCAACTACCTGATCATTTTCAACTATGAATTTCTCAACTTTTTTTCTACATCTGATGTCAACTCCAAGTTCCTTGACCCATTTCAATAGGGCCTTCAATACATCGGATGCAAGATTGCTTGCCGGAAAATAACGTCCTCCACGCTCCAGAGTCGATTCAACACCATATTTACTAAGTAACTCCAATATATCGTTGGAATAGAAACTGGAAAATGCCTTTTTAAGCATTCGTCCGTTTGGATATACATGTGTAATGAAATCACTAATAGATGCATCATTAGTAATATTACATCTACCTTTTCCTGTAATAAGTAGTTTTCGGCCTTCACGTTCCATTTTCTCCAGAACGAGAACTCTTGCACCCTTTTCTGCAGCTCTTCCTGCTGCCAGAAGTCCTGCTGGTCCTGCACCAACTACTATTACATCATAAGGGTTCATATTGCGCAAAGATATGGTTTATTAACTTGTTAATAATGCTCACTTTTTACTTAAATTTACAGCCAATAAATCGATTAATTACTATGAAAAAAATTGTATTTCTTCTCTTATCCATAATATTGATTTCCACTTCCATAGTTGCACAGGAAAAGGATCTAGAAAAATTGCTTTTTGAACTACCAGATGTAATATTTAAGGAGATTAAATCTTATAATAGCGATGCTATTGCATATGAGTTAAAAATTAAACAACCCATTGATCATGATAATCCGGACCTTGGTTATTTCTATCAAAGAGCTTTTATTGACCATAAAGGATTTGAAAACCCAATGGTTATGGTAACTGAGGGCTATACTTGTAATGCTAATTGGCCGACCGAATTATCAATGTTACTTGATGCAAATCAATTAGCAGTTGAGCACAGGTATTTTGGAGAAAGTATTCCGGATTCAGTTGATTATAGATTTCTAAATCTAAAGCAAGCAACTGCTGATTTACATCATGTAAATGACTTGTTTAGAAGTATTTATTCTGATAATTGGGTAAGTACAGGAATAAGCAAGGGTGGAGCCACAACCATATTTTATCGATATTACTATCCTGAAGATGTTGATGTTAGCGTCCCATATGTTGCTCCTATAAACAAGGAATTCGAAGAACATAGGATTTATGAATTTCTTGATACTGTGGGATCAGATGAGTGTAGAGAGAAAATAGAAGCACTTCAAATCAGATTGCTGGAAAACCGAGATCAAATTCTCCCATTAATTAGGTTCTACAGTAAGGGAGCAGGATTGGATTTCACATATCTAACTTTGGAGGAAGCATTTGAACTAGCAGTGCTCGAATATCCATTTTCATTTTTTCAATGGGGACATAATTGCGAAAATATTCCCACTGATAGTACATCAGTTGAATTCATAACCAGTTATTTATTAGATGTTTCTGGGGTTGATTTTTTTGGTGATAAGTCAATGGATGCTTTCGCCACTCATTATTATCAATCTGCTCAGGAAATGGGTTATTATGGTTATGAAACTAAGAAGTTTAAAAATCTACTGGTTGCACTTCCAACGGATAAGAACCCTCATGCCGCATTTGTTCCGGGAAAAATTGAAGTTGAGTTTGATCAAAACTTACTTAATGAAGTTAACAAGTGGTTGCCGAAACACGCCAATGAGTTTATTTACATTTATGGTGAATTAGATACATGGTCAGCGTCAGCTGTGCAACCATCAAAGCAAGTTGATGCTCTATGGTTCTTTATGGAAGGTAAAAGTCATGGTAGTGCAAGAATTCGAAATTTAAGTGCAGAAGATAGAACTAAACTTATTGAATCTCTTGAAAGATGGCTCGAAATTGAAATCAATGAAACAAATTAATAACATGAAATATCTTGAAATAAGGATCATAGTTCTACTTTTAGTAACTGCATTAATTTCAGTGTCATGCGGGAAAAACATTAATTGTGACAATGATTGTTTTACACCCCCAGGACCCATTACATTTAGGGTTATGAACGATAGCATTGATTTGGTTTATAATGGATATTATGATGAAGATTCAATTACATTATATTATATGGACGGTGATAGTAAAATAGATACAGAAATATCCATTTTCAATGATACTGTGCTGGAAATAGGTATAATACACTCGAATGTTATAACATGGAAGAGTGTGGAAGGATACAGGGATTTCTATTTAAGGTTAAATTCTACCGAAATAGATGAAATATATTTGGTTGTTCAATCACTAACTCAGGATTGCTGTACTTTTCATCCAATTATGGATATTGAAATAAACGGTGATCAACCTGCATTTAATACCCTAAGTAATAGTTTTATAATTGAAAAGAAAGTAAATTAAACTCAGTAATGGACAGCAAACTAAAATCAGTATACGAAGCTCAGGATTTTAAAAGGGTAGGGCACGAATTAATCGAATTATTAGCAGATTATCTCAAAGATACGGCTGAAGAGAAAATTCCTGTAATGAAATGGTCTGAACCCTCAGAGCAGTTCGAGTTTTGGAAGAAATTTACTGAGAACTCATCTGACCCATTAGAGCTATTTAAAAACTTAATCGACCGATCAATACATCTTCACCACCCAAAATATATGGGACATCAACTTTGTCCTCCGGCTCCAATTTCGGCACTCATAAGTCTACTTGGCGAACTTGTAAATAATGGAATGGCCATTTATGAAATGGGACCTGCTGCCACAGCCATCGAAAAGGTAATAATTGAGCTAATTGCCAGAAAAATAGGTTATGATGAAAATGGTGATGGATATATTACCTCTGGAGGTACAATCGGAAATTTAACAGCTATGCTGGCTGCCCGACAAAATGCTGTTAAGTCTGATATTTGGGAAGAAGGTCTAAATGAGAACCTGGGTGTAATGGTTTCCTCAGAAGCTCATTATAGTGTAGATAGAGCATTGCGTATAATGGGTTTTGGATCCAAAGGAATTATCAAAATTCCTGTAAATGAAGAATATAGTATTCTAACAGACTTATTGGAGACTTATTATCAAAAAGCTACAGAGGATGGTATTAAAGTAATTGCTGTTGTTGGTTGTGCTCCTTCAACATCCACCGGAATGTATGATGACCTTCAAGGAATTGCCAGTTTTTGTAAATCAAAGAATCTTTGGTTTCATGTTGATGGCGCACATGGGGGTGGGGTAATATTCTCTCAAAAATACAAGCATTTGATATCTGGTGTTGAACATGCAGATTCAGTTGTTATTGATGGACATAAAATGCTGATGACGCCTGCATTACTAACATTTGTGATGTTTAAAGATAAGGATGTTTCTTATTCAACATTTAATCAAAAAGCACAATATCTTTGGGAGAAAAACCAGGATGAGGAATGGTTTAATATGGCAAGAAGAACCATAGAGTGTACTAAATTAATGATGAGTATCAAGTTTTATGCAATTTTGATTAGTTATGGTGAGGAGATTTTTGATAGTTCCGTAACACATCTTTATGGTCTGGGTGAAGAATTTGCATCAAAAATTAAATTGAGGAATGACTTTGAGCTGGCCCTTGAACCAGATTCCAATATTGTGTGTTTCAGGTATAAACCTAATGGAATTTCTGAAGAAGAAACCGATAAACTCAACAGTAATATTAGGAACGTAATTCTTAAAGATGGGGAATTCTATATTGTTCAAACACTTCTTGGTGAAAGGGTTTACCTTAGAACAACTTTAATAAACCCAATGACAAACTCTGGTATTTTTGATGAGTTACTAGATAGGATCGAAGAAATTGGTAATAAGCTAATTTAGATAGTAATCTGTATGTCATATTTCAAAGATATTATACTATTTTTACAACCTAACACAATCTACATATTCTAACCAAACTACCATCTCTATTGTGTAGCTTATTTGGCTAATTCAATGGATTTCTCTTCTTTTTATAAATGATGCAAGCGAAGTGAACTAATGAAGTTAAGAAGGGTTTTATACTATTTTTATCCGAAAGTAAAAGTAAGTAGATTCATATTTATTCTGTTTGCTTGTAATGCATTCATCTCACCCATAGAAACCCAAGGACAAATATTAGAGTATTCAACACATATTGAAGTTGTTGATGGTGAAAAAACAACTACAATCTCATACAAAATTCAAATCAACAATAAAGAGTCAAATTG
>CALCGQ010000050.1 GCA_937901015.1 uncultured Bacteroidota bacterium
TTATCTGATCATCGCTATGCTCAATGTTAATGGCTGCTCTTTGGTCATTAATTCGATTTTGTAAACTCCTAATTACATCACGTGTGATACTTATAAGGTCAATCGGTTCTTTCTTAATGAAACCGCTTCCATCCTCTTGGGAAGAATTACTTAGTACCTGATTGACCAATAAGTCAAGCCTTTCCATCTCGCTATTTGCCATCTCTAAATATTCTTTTGATCGCACAGGATCTTCACTTTGATTGAAATCAATCAAGGCTTCAAGTGCAACTTTTACGGTTGAAACCGGGGTTTTTAATTCGTGTGTAATATTAGAGATAAAGTCATTCTTTAGAGTTATTAATTTCCTTTGGCTTTTAAGGCTTGAAAATGCTAACCTAAATGCAATTGCTGTTATTGTAAGCAGAATGAAAGCAAACAAAATTTGGGAGAATATGGATGATATAATGTAAGAACGATAATTGGTAATTTTAACTCCATATGAATGCTCAAAAAGAAGACTTGGGAATTCCATTTGCTGGCCTTTAGTGCTAGGTGATATGCTGTCACCTAAGGTCTTCCACTCCAAGTTGAATGTAGTATAACTACTACTAAGGTACTTTGTGAAAAGATCTACCAGAAGTGTAGTATCAAGGTTTGGTGCAAAGAAGCTATAAATATTTTCTTGGTTTAAATCAAACTTGCCAACAGTATTTATTAATAGCTTAACCCCTTGAAAGAGTAGAGGGTTGTTTGTATCCTGTTCTGTTCTAACCGTTATTGTAGATGCCAAATTCTGATCAAATCCAATATCACTCGAGTCAATTCTATGAATACTTTTGATAATATTAGGGTCAACTAGCATCTCAGGATTATGCTCGCTGGTAATTTGCATAATCATATGCGGTATAGTGTCAATGTTCATCTCCATGGTTATGGGATTCTGCATATCAATGCTATCAGCCATGTACATGGAAAAACTGCTTGAATCACTAATAAATGGATTAATGATGTTCTTGTAAAGCAATGAATCAATTAACTGTTCTTCAGAATGTCTCAAGCCTCTTGTGATATCTTTTGATACAATTTCCTTTTTTTCATTGTACTGTGCAAAGAGCCAATAGCCAAGAAAAACTGCAAGTAACAGCTGACTTATAATCATCATAAGTCTAATTACGGATATGTTATTCTTTATCATCTAGCTAATATTTCAGTTACAAAAATAGTCGAAAGATCCTTTACTATCAATCAATTAACCTTAATTAACCTTAATTGGCAATGCATTAACCTCATCATGTAGCATCTGAGAATACTTTTGAACCAGATTAATTTAACAACCATAAAATATAGAAAGATGAGAAAATCACTAACAACATTATTAAGTATTTTGATAGTAACCATGGCTTTTGCACAAAACTATAATACTCAGGGAGCAGTGGTATTTGAAGAAGTCATGAAAATAAACATCCAATTGGATAATATGACTCCTGAGATGGAGGCAATGATTCCAAAAGAAAACAGAAATAGTACTATTCTTTATTTCAATGAAAATGCATCCAGGTATGAAAACTATGAATCAACAGGTGATGCTGTAATTGATGAGGAAATGGAAGGTGGTTCTGTTACGATAATGATGAGTCAGCCTGAAAATATAATATATCGAGATTTGGGTAGCAATAGTTCAGTTGAGCAAACCGAGTTTATGACCAGAGTTTTTTTAATCGAATCTGATAATCCAGAAGGAGAATGGAAAATGACAGGCAATCAGAAAATGATACTTGATTTTCCTTGTCAGGAAGCAGTTAGGAAAGATGGAGAAAGAGAAACTAAAGTTTGGTTTACACCTGCCATACCAGTTTCAACAGGACCTTCACAGTTTTTCGGTTTACCCGGATTAATTCTTGCGATGGAAGAAAACGATGGTGACAGAACGATAATAGCTAGCTCTGTTAAACTAGAAGA
>CALCGQ010000051.1 GCA_937901015.1 uncultured Bacteroidota bacterium
TAACAATAACAAATGTTTGCCCAAACTCTTTTCTTAAGTTAAGGATTAGCTTATGTAGCTCAAACGATGCTGAGGAGTCTAGATTCCCAGATGGTTCATCTGCTAGGATGACAGACGGATTATTCATCAATGCTCTGGCTATGGCTACTCTTTGTTGTTCACCACCTGACATAGCATCGGGTTTATGATCTGATCTATTTGTTAAATCCAGGAATTTTAATAATTCCATTGCCTTTTTTTCAGCATCAGACTTTTTTGACCCTGCTATAAATGCAGGTATACAAATGTTCTCCAGTGCAGTAAACTCCGGTAGTAAATGGTGAAATTGAAATACAAACCCAATTTTACTATTTCTGAATTTTGCCAATTCGTTATTGCTCAAAGTCTGAACATTTGTGCTATCAATATTTATTATTCCTGAATCTGCATTCTCAATTGTGCCAATTATTTGAAGTAAAGTTGATTTTCCTGCACCTGACTTGCCAACTATGGATACAATTTCACCCTTACTGATATTAAGGTTAACTCCCATCAGCACTTCAACGGAACCAAAAGACTTAAAAATATTTTCTGCACTTATCATACTAAAAAAATCAGTGGTGGCAAAGATACTACTAATTTAAAAGTCAGTCTAAATATTAGTTAACAATAAAGTTTGTGAGTAGAATCATTCCATATAATCATAATTGTGCTACTTTTGGGGCGAATTTGAGAATCTAACTTAATCAAACTATGAACCTACACGAATATCAGGGTAAATCTATTTTAAAAAGCTATGGTGTTGCAATACCAATGGGTATTGTTGCTGTTTCACCTGAAGCTGCTGTTGAAGCTGCAAAGGAAATACAAAAGAAATCAGGATCTAATAAATGGGCTGTTAAAGCTCAGATTCATGCCGGTGGCAGAGGAAAAGGTGGTGGTGTGAAAATTGCCAAGTCCCTTGACGAAGTGAGAGAATATGCAGATGCTATCTTAGGAATGATGCTTGTTACTCCACAGACAAAAAAAGAAGGAAAACTCGTTAGGAAAATTATTATTGAGCAAAATATTTATTATCCAGGACCTGAAAACGTTGAAGAGTATTATATGAGTATTCTCCTTAATCGTGACTTAGGTCGCAATATGGTTATGTATTCTCCAAGAGGAGGTATGAATATTGAGGAAGTTGCTGAAGAAACACCTGAAGAGATCTTTCATGAAATAATTGATCCTGGAGTTGGAATAACAGGATTCCAATGTCGTAGGATAGCCTTTAATCTTGAACTAACCGGAGTAGCATTTAAGCAAATGGTAAAATTTGTTGATGCACTTTACAAAGCATATATTGGTTCTGATAGTAGTATGTTTGAGATTAACCCCGTTATAAAAGCTGCTGACGGAATGGTTTTTGCCGCTGATGCTAAGGTAGTTGTTGATAATAATGCACTTTATCGCCATAAGGATATTGCAGTTATGCGTGATATCACTGAGGAAGATCCAACGGAAGTTGAAGCAAGTAGATATGATCTAAACTTTGTTAAACTTGATGGTAACGTTGCCTGTATGGTAAACGGTGCCGGTTTGGCAATGGCCACGATGGATATGATTAAAATGTCGGGTGGAAACCCTGCTAACTTCCTTGATGTTGGAGGTACTGCTGATGCCAAACGCGTAGAAGAAGCATTTAGAATCATACTTAAAGATGAGGCTGTTGAAGCTATTCTTGTGAATATCTTTGGTGGAATAGTACGTTGCGACCGAGTAGCCCAGGGTATTGTTGATGCTTATAATAATATCGGAAACATTAATGTTCCAATTATTGTTCGTCTTCAAGGTACAAATGCTGAAGAAGGAAAAGAATTAATTGATAAATCAGGATTAAAAGTTCACTCAGCAATACAACTTGAGGAAGCTGCAAAACTGGTTAATACAGTTCTTTCATAATTAATATTTTCATTATTTGAAATGCCGGAATCAATAACAGTTGTTTCCGGCATTTTTGTTTAAGAACACAATATCTATATTTGCTTAATAAAAAAGATCAATTGTCGGGTAAACTAAGAAATACATTGTTAATTCCTTCTATTTATTTCAGTATTATGAGGAATATCAATAAACAG
>CALCGQ010000052.1 GCA_937901015.1 uncultured Bacteroidota bacterium
AAAGCAAAACGTGCCGGTTTATTACATGATATTGGTAAAATTGCTGAAAATGAGGCAGAACTACCACATGCTATTCTAGGTATGAAGTTGGCGGAGAAGTTTAAAGAAAAGCCTGATGTTTGTAATGCAATTGGTGCCCACCATGATGAAATTGAAATGGAAACATTGATTTCTCCTATTGTACAGGTTTGTGATGCCATATCTGGAGCTAGACCAGGGGCAAGAAGAGAAGTGGTTGAAGCTTATATCCAGAGGCTCAAAAAATTGGAAGGATTAGCATTAAGTTATCCAGGTGTTGTTAAAACATATGCTATTCAAGCGGGTCGCGAACTCAGAGTTATTGTTGGTGCCGAGCAGGTAAGCGATACTGATGCAGATAAGATTTCGTACGAACTATCCAGAAAAATTCAAGAGGAAATGACTTATCCTGGTCAAATAAAAATTACTGTAATCAGAGAAACCAGAGCAATTAACTATGCTAAATAATTAAACTATATATTAACCTCATTTTTAATAGTTATGAAAAAATTAATACTAATCTCAATTGTGCTAACTTTTGGAATTGCATTAAATGCCCAGTCAGTCTTTAAAAAGGGCAGTATTATGTTTAATGCAGGTGTAGGTGCACCCTCTAACAATGGATATATACCAACGATAAATTTTAGTGGTGAGGTTGGAGTAATTCCGACCGGTACCATTGGTATTGTGTCGTTTGGTGGACTTACAGAGTTCCATATGGCTGATGATGGGAAAAATTTCCCTAGATTTTATGTGGGTGGACGCGCGGCATGGCATTTACTTGCCTTAAATACTGATATCTTTGATGTGTATGGTGGTGTTGGACTAGGTGTCATTATCAATGGTGATGGACAATTTCACAGTGGAGTTGATGTGCACCCTGATCTATTTGTTGGAGGAAGATACCTGATAAGCCAAGGTTTTGGATTGTTTGCAGAAGTGGGGTATACAGGATTGAGTTTCCTTAAATTCGGTATTTCATTTGGCTTATAGAAAAATAATTAAGAATAAGAAGCTGTGCTCACATTTTGAGTACAGCTTTTTTTGTATGTGTTTTTGTGACATTGGTAAATTATGACAGAATATATTAAGCTTCAGGTAAAAATGGTTGCCAGAAAGATGATTGAGTTTGGTATTAACCCCATAATTGGATCATTGCTGCTATCTGTTATATTTATTTTTGGATCCTATTTATTGTTCTTAAAAACGGAATTAGCTGGTTATATATACATGTTTATTGCTCTAAGTTTGGTTATTAAACTAAGTGAGGGCAGACGCAAAGATTTTCTTAAGTCAGTATTTAGTATTTCTAAGTATTATAAAATCAGGGTAATGGAAAATATTTCTGTGATCTTACCATTTCTTCTGGTTCTAATATATAAACAACAGTATATTGAATCATCAGTATTGGTGAGTACTTCAGCATTACTTGTTTTTATAAGAATAGACATTAATAACAACTATACTATTCCAACACCATATTACCGCTTTCCATTTGAATTTTTGGTGGGATTTAGAAGTACTTTTTATCTTTTTATTATCGTTTGTTTTTTAGTATTTATGTCCATTAGAGTTGGGAATTTTAACCTTGGAGCATTTTCCGTAATAGTTGTGTATTTTATTATTATTAATTACTATTTAAAGCTAGAGAATGAATACTATGTATGGTCATTTAGTTGCAGCCCAGAGATGTTTATTTTGAATAAAATTAAAACTTCATTATGGTATTCTACCTCACTAGTAATTCCCATTGCCATTGCTTTAGGATTATTTTTTAGTGAGAATATTTATACACTGTTGATAATAATAGTTTTAGGGTATGTTTATCTAATCACTATTATACTTGCTAAATACTCTTCATATCCCACAGAAATGAATTTGCCTCAAGTAATATTAATTGGCTTTAGCTTCCTTTTTCCTCCATTGCTATTGGGAATTATTCCCTTTTTTTATATCCGATCTACAAAACATCTAAATGAAATATTAAAGTGATAAAAATTGAGAACCTATCGAAATATTATGGGACAAAACAAGTCCTCAACTCTGTTACAATCAATATTGGTAAAGGAGAGGTAGTTGGCGTAGTAGGGGAGAATGGGGCTGGAAAGACTACTCTGTTTAGATGCATTGCCGGACTTGAAAAGTATGATGGAAATATCACCACAAGTGTTGTTAAAATAAAACCACAATTGGGATATTTAGAAACAGAACCTTACTTCTTCTCAAAGATTACTGGTAAAGAATATATCCAGTTACTCGTTAATGCAAGAAATAGGAAAATTATCGATTTTGAGAAACAAAATATATTTGAACTACCACTAAATCAATATGCATCAACCTACTCAACAGGTATGAAAAAGAAGTTGGCTATTACTGCCATACTTATGCAGGAAAACAATTGCTTTATTTTTGATGAACCCT
>CALCGQ010000053.1 GCA_937901015.1 uncultured Bacteroidota bacterium
GAGCCCAAGGGTAGACTTTTTTTACATTTTTTATTAATCTCGATAGCTTTTTTTGTCCTTTGCGAGTAGGAGGAGTCTTAAATGAAAATACTTCTACCTGCGAAAGTCCTATTATGGGAATTGTATCACCATCTATAATCTTTGCTTCAAGTATAATTGAGTCGACGGATTGGGAGATTCCATTTGAAACAAAAATAAGGGATATAAAAGTTATTAGAATACAATGCTTCATTGTATGTTGGTATAACAAAGATTGTACCTAAGTTAATCTGGTAAAACCAAAATTACTTTAAACTGCTGCGCGGAGTTTAGCCAAACTTGCTTTGCCAAACTTATCTTCTGCATATTTTTTGTCTACAACCAGTTTCTTAGTTCTTTTCTTTGATGGTAGTTCAAACATTGCATCAACAAGGATAGATTCTATAATCGATCTTAGTCCGCGTGCTCCAAGTTTAAACTCATCTGATTTATCAACGATGAAGTCCAAAGCACTATCATCAAATGACAACTCGATATTATCCATTGCAAAAAGCTTCTCAAATTGTTTAGTAAGAGCATTTTTAGGCTCAGTTAGGATTCTTTTAAGAGCTGTTTTGTCAAGTGGGTCTAAATAGGTAAGTACTGGTAGTCGACCAACAATCTCAGGTATTAAACCAAAATTCTTTAAATCGCTGGGTGCAATATATTGTAGAAGATTTTTTTTGTCAACTTGGTCAGCATTTACACCTGAAAAAGAATAGCCAACAACATTTGTTCTTAACCTAGATGCAATGATTCTATCGATACCATGAAATGCACCCCCAGCAACAAATAGGATATTCTTTGTGTTAACACTTATCATTTTTTGATCGGGATGCTTTCTACCACCTTGTGGTGGTACATTAACAGCAGTTCCTTCGAGTAGCTTCAAAAGAGCTTGTTGAACACCTTCGCCACTTACATCGCGTGTAATTGATGGATTATCACTTTTCCGAGCAATCTTATCAATTTCATCAATAAAAATGATTCCTTTTTCGGCTGCAGCTACATTATAATCAGCTGCTTGAAGTAAACGAGTTAATATACTCTCAACATCCTCACCTACATAACCTGCTTCTGTTAATACTGTAGCGTCAGCAATGGCAAATGGAACGTGTAACATTCGTGATATGGTCTTAGCAAGAAGAGTTTTGCCTGTTCCGGTTTCACCCACGAGGATAATATTAGATTTTTCAATCTCAACGTCATTCTCGTCACTTTCCTGAGCAATTCTTTTATAATGATTGTAAACAGCCACAGAAAGAACTTTTTTTGCATCCTCCTGTCCAATTACATACGTATCAAGAAATTCTTTGATTTCAATTGGTTTAAGTAGTGCTGAGTGGTCAACCTGAATATCATCAGATTCAGAAGATTCTTCTTTTAATATTAGGTTTGCCTGTTCAATACAAAAATTGCAAATTTGTGAATCAATGCCTGAAACAAGTATTTTAGTATCCGCTTCCGGCCTGCCACAAAATGAACAAGCTCCTTTTTTTTTCTTTGCCATTCTACTACTTATTAATTGAGAAATAGACTATTCTCAATTCTTACTTTTTATTCTTAACCAATACCTCATCAATCATACCATAATCAAGAGCTTCCTGAGCAGTCATCCAATAATCTCTATCAGAATCTTTCCAAATCTTCTTGTAGGTTTGTTTGCTGTGGCTCGCGATAATGTCGTATAATTCCTTTTTAAGTTTTTGGATTTCACGAGCTGTTATCTCAATATCCGAAGCTTGTCCCTGAGCACCACCCATTGGTTGGTGTATTAGAACCCTCGAGTGTGTTAATGCAGTTCTTTTGCCAGCTGTACCTGCACATAATAATACGGCAGCCATTGAAGCAGCCATTCCTGTACATATAGTTGCCACATCTGGGTTGATATACTGCATTGTGTCATAAATACCAAGACCAGCATAAACAGAACCACCAGGTGAGTTCAAATAAATCTGAATATCACGATTAGCATCATTTGATTCCAGAAACAGCAATTGTGCTTGGATAATATTAGCTACATAATCATCAATTGGTACACCAAGGAATATGATACGATCCATCATTAATCTTGAAAAAACATCCATCTGTGCGATGTTTAACTGACGTTCCTCAATAATGGTAGGGCTAATGTAATTACCGTAAGCTGAGTTATACTTGTCAAGAGAAACACTACTGATTCCTCTGTCTTTTACTGCAAATTTCCTGAATTCTGTGCTACTATTCATAATTTCCTCCTAGTCTATTTGTTGTGCAATTTCGATAAATTTTTCCTTAGTAACGCTTTTTTTCTTCGGAGTAACGTTTTCCTTGAACAATTTGATTAATTTTTCGTCCTGGATATCGTTAAATATTTTCTGCTTTTCTTCACCATTACTAAGCACCTGATCAATGATGCCTTCAATTTGAGGTGTCATTTCAGCAGCTCCACCCATTGATTGGAAATAACCAGCAACTTTAGCTCTTACTTCTTCTTCCTTAACTTCCATTGCTTCACGATGCTCTTTTAGCAACTCACCTTCAAGTAATTGCCACCTGAATGTACGCGCGTAACTATCGTATTGGGTATCAATTTGCTCAGCGGATATTTTCCCTTCATTACTTTCAAGAAGCCATCTTCTTAAGAATTCATCAGGAAGCTTGATATCAGCTATTTTCAATAATTCTTTAATTGTGTCTCCAAGAAATTGTCTGTCAGTATCTCTCTGGAAGTGATTTTGCAAATCTTCTGATAATGCCGCTCTGAACTCTTCTTCAGTTTTAATTTCTCTTGATGGAAACACTTTTTTATAAAGTTCTTCTCCCAATTCAGCAATGTGAGTTCTTACAACCTTTGCTACATCAAATTTGTATTCAGCATTCAGTTTTTCGTCTCCTTCTTCATGACGATTTAATAAGGCAGCAACTTTAGGTTCATCTTTAATTGCTTTCATTAAATTCAAAGTAATAGAGTCGCCAATTTTAAGACCAATAAGTTTTTTCTGAACAGTCTTAAGTTTTACGTCATCAATCTTTAAAAAACCATCGTTTTGAACACCGCCTTCAACTTCATTACCATCTGCATCAAGTTCAATGAATTTACCTTGTAATGAATCTCCTTCTTCGCTTACTTCAGGATTCTCATCTTCACCGAATCTAACTTTTACATCTTCAACAGCGTTGTCAAGTTCTTTGTCATCTATCTTGATGGCGTAATTGGTTACTTTGATATCCTTATTAAGTTTAACTTCAAACTCAGGAGCTAGCCCTATGTCGAAAAAGAAATCGAAATCCTTATTTTTAGCGAAGTCTACATTTGTAGTTTTCTCTGTGTTTGGAATTGGATTTCCAAGAACATTTATCTTATTCTCAATAATATAATTATTAAGTGCTTCTGATAAAGATTTATTCACTTCGTCAATCATTACAGAATTACCATACATTTTTTTAATCATTCCAAGTGGTACCATTCCCGGTCTGAATCCTGGCATGTTGGCTTTTTTCTTGTATTCTGATAACTGTTTGTTAACAGCATCAATGTAGTCTGCTTCCTGAAGGTTAATGTGAATGATGGCGGTTAAGTCGCCATTGGATTCTTGAGAAATATTCATTTAATTGTTTATTTAATTCACAAATTTCCGCATAGCTAAATGCAGAATTATTTTCTGAAAATGAAATTGTCAATCGATTAGCTATTGGAGTTTTAAGGCATAAAGTTTAGCATATGGCTGTATTTCATAACAACAGGTGTTGTGAGGCACAAAGCTAGTTGCTAAATTATGTGCGTTAGTACCATAACTTACTAAATTATAATTTCCGTGTTTTATAATTTAATTTCAAACTTTAAGAACTCTAATAAAATATGTGCGGATGAAGGGACTCGAACCCCCACGTCTCGCGACACTAGATCCTAAGTCTAGCGCGTCTACCAATTTCGCCACATCCGCAATGAACTATCCGTTAAATTCGGGCTGCAAATATACTATTTTTTTAATTTCAAAGAATGTTTTTTGATTTTTTTGTAAAGTTACATAGAGCCCATGAATTTCTATCATAAATAGCGGAAAATCAGATAGTAGATCTTGATTGTCAACATGTGCAAATCATCATAAAATCAAAAAATATTGAAGAATCGGAAATTTTACTCAGTAATCTCATTTAATAAACTGATAATTTTATCATAATTACCGGTTAAATTTTCTAGATTTTTATCTTTTGTAACTTTCTTATAACCGTACCTCCATCCTTGAGATAACCACATATAGATCCTTGTCCATTTCCATGATATAATAGCCGTTATGGGTAAACTTAGCAGATAAGCCATGGTAATTTCCCAGTTATCTGTTATTCCATAAATCACTGAGGTTTGAAGAATATAGAATATTGGGAAGGCCAATGCTGAGATAACAAATTTCACACTACTTCTGAATTGCTCATCTTTCATTTTTCCTGCAATCCATAAGGGTAATGAATAAGGTATAATATTGTTAACCAGGCCGTACAAAAATATTGGAAAGGTTCCGATTGTAGCTAAACTGCCCATTATCAATGAAAATAAGCATGATCCCTTAGAGTCTATGGTTGCGTTGCTAAAATTTAACTTGTTACGATGATCAGTATATTTCTGAACAAGTGAATTAAGATAGGCTATCTTTTCAGGTGATTTAGCTTCGGTATTTTCAACTCTTTTTATTGTTTCCTGATCAAGTGTTATCCTGTTCTTCAGATCTTTAACATCCAAACCAACTTTCTTTGCTATTCTGCTTCTGTATATTCCTCGAATATCATTATAGGTATCGTAGTATTCTTCACTCTTAATATTTGGAATCAATGTCGACATACGGCTACTAAGTCTGTCTTTTAGATCATTAATCGCAATAGCCGGGCTTTCCTTAAATTGCTCAACATATTCAGAAACGGGTATAGGCTTACCAAATTTTATAACTAGTGAACTCCTGTAGTTGAAAAAGTTATCATAGTCAATTCCAACTGGAACTATATGAATATCCAATTTAAAATTATTACTTTCTTCGGTTTGGAAAGCCATTCTTGCAAATCCCTTTTTTAGAGGTCGCAATCGCCGTATTCTGGAGTGGTTACCTTCGGGAAGGATAACCATGGCTGCCCCATTTGTAATGATGTCGACCGTTTTTGTGAAAATTTCATTGCTACGCTCCTTAAAATCACTTCCATCTCGTTCACGATAAATTGGTAAAATTTTAAGGAAATATAGAATTTTGGCCACATATGGTTTTTTGAAAATATCGGCACGTGCCAAAAACACAAATATTATATCAACGCTAAATAATAATGCAAGAGCATCCATTAATGCATTTTGATGATTTGGTGTGAATATCATTGGCTTACCAAAAGGAATATTCTCTTTACCGATAATAGTATAATTCTTATTATATACTTTGTTGTGCCAAAACTTCATCGTTAGACAAAGAATTCTGTAGCCAAGTGTTTTTTTCTCGATATTATTTAACCCCATTAGGATACAACGGTATTAGGTTCTGATTTACCAAGACTAAATTTGCTCCAATACCCAGCCAATGCTAACCCTGCTATTATATGCCAGATACCCCACCATGCAGCTATTACTGCCATACCACCTAGTTCTAATTCTGGTGGAAAAATCTTAGGGTTAAAAATTAACACTAAGGCAAGTCCCGAATTTTGAATTCCAGTTTCGATAGCAATGGTTTTTCTGTCCATTAAGGGCCTTTTGCCCACAACACCCAATAAATAACCACTGCCAAGCGCTAAAGCATTATGCACTAATACTATTAAGAAAATATAACCGATAGCTATTTTGAAGTAATCGAAATTTTTAACCAGAGCGATTATTACTATTGCAGCAAATACTATGATTGATAATTGTTTTATGGGCTTAACCACTTTTAGTGAAAAGGCAGGAAATTTATTATTGATGAATATCCCTAATATTATTGGGATTCCAAGTATTATTAGAACAGTTTGAAACATTTGAAATGCATCTATTTCCAATGGTCGAACCAGCATTTCAGGTTCAGTTGCAGAATAGAAATTCATGGTCATTTCTCCCCAAAAAGCAAAATTAAAAGGAGTGAAAACTAATGCACCCACTGTTGCAATGGCAGTTAAGCTAACGCTTAATGCAACATTGCCTTTGGCCAATGATGAAATAAAGTTCGAAATATTTCCTCCCGGACATGATGCAACCAATATCATTCCCAAAGCCATTGTTGGTGTTAGGTAGTTGTGAAGTGCTATGGTTAATAGAAATGTTAAAAAAGGTAGTAATAGGAATTGTGAAAATACTCCCAGTAATGCAGATTTTGGGTTTTTAATGAGTTTTTTGAAATGGTCTATTTTAATCTCAAGAGCAACGCCGAACATTACAAATGCAATAGCAATATTCAGTGCATGCAGATTACTGCTGCTAAAGTTTAATCGAATTTCATCCAAAGCATAAAGAGCATCCATATTTGGTGGTTTTGGTGTAATAATTGGCATATATAAGAAAATTTTTGGAGATAACCACTCAATGGCTCAATGGATGACTAATATTGTTTTGTTAATATTGTTATTAATCCTTTGATTATCTTAGGGAAAGCAATTTTTCAACAACATATGTTTAACAAGTATTTAATACAATGGGTTATGAGAGATTTAATGTTGTTATTTTTGCAGCAAATTAGTATAAATGTCTGCTGAATACACTGAAGATAGTATAAGATCGTTAGATTGGAAAGAGCACATCAGGTTAAGACCTGGTATGTATATCGGCAAACTTGGGGATGGTAGTTCACAGGATGATGGTATATATGTTCTAATCAAGGAGATAATCGATAATTCCATCGATGAATTTGTGATGGGAACCGGTAAAGAAGTTGAAGTAACAGTATCTGATAAAACTGTTACAATCCGTGACTATGGTCGCGGTATGCCCCTTGGAAAAGTAAATGAATGTGTAAGTAAAATAAATACAGGAGCTAAATACGACTCAAAGGTATTTAAGAAAGCTGTGGGTCTAAATGGAGTTGGTTCGAAAGCTGTAAATGCCCTATCTGAAGAGTTTAGAGCACAATCGGTTAGAGAAGGTAAAACTAAGGTTGTTGAATATCAGCGGGGTGCTGTGATCAATGATGCCCCAATTGTTGATTGTGATGAGAAGCAAGGAACAAAAATCACTTTTACTCCTGATCCTGAGATATTTGGGAATTATCATTATCTAATTGAGTACATTGAAGAAATGTTATGGAATTATGTATTTCTTAACAATGGAATAACAATCATTTTTAACGGCGTTAAGATGCAGGCTAAGAATGGTCTGCTAGACCTTCTAGAACATAATATCAATGGAAATGGTCCTGTAAGATATCCTATTGTTCATATTAAAGAAGGTGATTTCGAATGCGCATTTTCACATAGTTCCAGATCTTATAGCGAAGAGTATTACTCATTTGTAAACGGACAGCACACCACACAAGGTGGTACACATCAAACTGCTTTCCGTGAGGCAATTGTAAAGACAATTCGTGAATTTTATAATAAGGATTTTGATACAAGTGATATCAGAACCTCGATTATTGCAGCAATAAGTATCAAGGTTCAGGAACCAATATTTGAATCACAAACAAAAACCAAACTTGGTTCTCAAACCATTGAGCCCGACGGTCAAAGCATAAGAAATTATGTGAATGAAATTGTTAAGCGTAATTTGGATAATTACCTTCATATTCATACTGAAACTGCTGAAATACTTCTAAGAAAGATAATCCAATCTGAGAAGGAGAGGAAGGAAATGGCAGGAATTAAGAAACTTGCCAGAGAAAGTGTTAAGAAGGCTAGCCTTCACAATAAGAAATTACGCGATTGTAGAGTTCATCTCAATACAAATCATGAGAAAAAACTCGAAACAACTCTGTTTATAACCGAGGGTGACTCAGCGAGTGGTTCCATTACTAAATCTCGCGATGTCCAGACTCAAGCTGTATTTAGTTTGAAGGGAAAACCATTAAACTGTTATGGATTAAGTAAAAAGATTGTTTATCAGAATGAGGAATTCAATTTACTTCAGGCTGCCTTAAATATTGATGAAGACATTGAGAATCTTCGTTATAACAATATTGTTATTGCAACTGATGCAGATGTTGATGGAATGCATATCAGATTATTGCTATTAACCTTCTTTTTGCAATTTTATCCTGATCTGGTAAAATCTGGTCACGTATATATATTACAAACTCCATTGTTTCGAGTTAGGAATAAAAAGTCAACAAAATATTGCTACAATGATGATGAAAAGGTTAAGGCAATAAATGCCTTGAAGCCGAATCCTGAAATAACTCGATTTAAAGGACTTGGTGAAATATCACCATCTGAATTTAAACACTTCATAGGTAGTTCAATACGTCTAGACCCTGTTATACTTCGTCGTGAGTCGTTGGTTAATGAAACCCTCTCATTTTACATGGGTAAGAATACTCCTGATCGTCAACAATTTATTATCAATAACCTTCGAATTGAGGCAGATATTGATGTTGAAGTTGATCAGAAAGTTGCTTAGTATCACCTAAGTAATAATAAATGTTTTGATAAATAATTATCATAACTACGCATCTTACATTTTTCATAAATTTACATCCAAATTTAAAATTGTATATGCTTGAACTTTGGACCATTGATGCCATCTGGATTTCTGTCGCTTTTGTGTTGGGGATGTTGGCTAAAAAAGTAAACCTTCCTCCACTAATTGGTTTCCTTGCTGGTGGTTTTCTAATAAACTTTGCTGGGGTAACCGAAGGAGGTATTGCTCTAGATGTGGTGGCCGATTTAGGAGTTATGTTACTTCTTTTTACAATTGGACTCAAACTTAATTTAAGATCTCTTCTTTCAAAGGAAATTTGGGTAACCACAGGTCTTCATATGATAATAAGTGTTCTGGCATTGGGATCTTTTGTGTTTCTTATTGGATGGATTGGAGTTTATTATACAACAAGCCTGTCATTTGAAAGTTCAATGTTAATAGGATTTGCATTGAGTTTCTCAAGTACTGTTTTTGCTGTTAAAGTCCTTGAGGATAAAGGTGAGATGACCTCATTTCATGGACGTGTTTCAATAGGTGTTCTTGTGCTACAAGACATAATTGCTGTTATCTTTCTCTCCTTGTCAAAGGGTAATTATCCAACATTGTGGGTACTCGGTTTGCCAATTTATTTATTCATAATAAGATGGGTTTTTATAAAATTATTGAATAGTGTTGATCATGGTGAGCTATTAACTTTATTTGGGTTTTTTGGAGCTTTTGTAGCTGGTGCAATTGTATTTGAATTGATAGGATTAAAACCTGATTTAGGGGCTTTAATAATGGGGGCTTTAATTGGTAATCATTCCAGGTCCAAAGAGTTATCAAAGCAAATGATGGGATTTAAGGATTTCTTTCTAATTGCATTTTTCCTCAATATTGGAATGACTGATTTACCTACAATGACAACAATGATCGTAGCATTAATACTGATGATTGCAATCCCTTTTAAAGGATTGTTATTCATGTTAATACTTACCAGACTAAATCTGCGTGCACGTACAGCATGGCATAGTGCTTTGAGTTTATCTAACTACAGTGAATTTGGTTTAATTACCGGTGCGATAGGATTTCAACTAGGTTATATTGATAGTCAATGGATGATAATAATAGCTCTGGCTCTATCCTTTTCTTTTTTACTTGTATCACCTTTAAATTCTGCTTCACATGTCTTGTTTGATAAATACAAGAATATATTAATGAAGCTTAATACAAACACTGTTCATCCAGATGATGAACCTGTTAACCTAGGAGATGCTAAGGTTGTAATTTGTGGAATGGGACATATTGGAAGGGCAGCATATCACCAACTGTCGAGTGATTTTGGTGATAAGATTATAGGTATTGATTATGATATAGATGTGGTAAAAAAACTATGCGATGCAAATAAGAATGTTGTTTGGGGTGATTCGACTGATAGTGTTTTTTGGCAAAATGTTGAAATGAAAGGTGTAGATTATGTGCTGATTACCATGGATAATCATGCTTCTAATCTAAATACTGCAACTGCGATTAAACATTGTGAATTAGATTCATTTTCCATCGGAGCTCCAGGTCATTTTTTAGATGAAATAGTTGAACTTAAGGAGGCTGGAGTATCTTTTGTATATAACTATTACAGCAGGGCTGGGGCAGAATATGCCAGTAGCTTTCTTACTTTCGTTGAAAACAGAAAAGAGGAAAAACAAAAATTAGGTAACTAAATTTATGTCAGACAAATCAACTAGTTTATCACAGTTTCATAAAAGGCATATTCAGTATGTAAATAACAAGGTTGCAAAGGCAATTATGGATAATGACCTTGTGGGTAAAGGTGAGAAGATATTGGTTGCTGTGAGTGGAGGAAAGGATTCTTTGGTACTACTAGAAGCCCTGTCTACACTTCGGATATATGATTTTCTTGACTTCGAGATTGAGGCTATTCACATAGATGTTGAAGAAGTACCGTATAAAGTTAGTCGTGAGAAACTTGAAGAACTTTGCGCTAAACTCAATGTTAAAATTAACTTTCTTTCCATTGAAGCAGGATTGGAAGAAACCGGTAGAAAATCGCCTTGTTTTGTATGCTCATGGCATAGACGTAAGGCTCTATTTAAATACGCTGATGAACATGGGTTTAATAAACTAGCCCTTGGCCATCATATGGATGATGCTGTTGAAACCTTTATTATTAACATAGCATATCATGGAAATATAAGTTCTCTGCCAGCAAAGTTGAGCATGTTTGATGGAGCAATAACAATAATACGCCCATTGATACTCCTAACAAATAAAGACACTCAGGAATATGCCAACATCAGGCAATATCCCAAACAAACTGAAGCATGTCCTTATGAGGACCAAACAAAGCGAAAAACTGCTCGTGATATGGTCGAAAAGATGAAAGAGTTTCATCCAAAAGCAACAAAAAATATATTCCGATCAATGAGTAATATCGATCTGGACTATTTACCAAAATCCTGATTAATACACACTAGCGCACTATTTTTTGTGTGCTTAGGCTGCAAATACCATAACAATAAGCACGCTAAAATTCGCGCGCTAGTTAGAGTTGGATTAATCTGTACTTGTTAATCCTGATTAATATTCATCCCAACTTTTAATTACTAAGTCCTCTGGCTTATAACGTGTTATTGCATAAATAAATGCACTTGCCAACCTGGCATTTGTTATTATCGGGATATTAAAATCTACGGAAGCTCGGCGTATCGTATAATCATTATCAAGCTCTTTCTGACTTAAGTCTTTTGGTATGTTTATTACAAGATCGATTTTTTTATTTTTAATTAGATCGTATGCATTGGGATTTTTTTTCACATCTGGCCAATAGACTATTGTGGATTTAATGTCATTCTTTAAGTAGAAGTCATGAGTACCCTTTGTAGCAAATATCTTGTAGCCATTATCAATCAGTAATTTTCCACTCTCAAGAAGTTCCGTTTTTGATCTCATGGGACCTGATGAAATCAGAATATTTTTCTTTGGGATTCGATACCCTACAGAGATCATTGCCTTTAGTATTGCCTCATAATAGTCATCACCAATGCATCCTACTTCACCTGTGGAAGCCATATCAACTCCTAGTACAGGATCTGCTTTACTTAGTCTGGAGAATGAAAACTGAGATGCCTTTACTCCAATATAATCGATATCAAATAATGATTTATTGGGTTTCTCTACTTTAATGCCAAGCATTATACGAGTAGCATAGTCTATAAAATTGGTTTTGAGAACTTTTGAAACAAATGGTAAGCTCCGGGATGCCCTTAGGTTACACTCAATTACTTTGATATCATTGTCTTTGGCAAGAAATTGAATGTTAAAAGGTCCACTTATTTGAAGTTCCTCAGCAATGATACGTGTAATTTTTTTAATTCTCCTGATTGTTTCAACGTATACTTTTTGGGGAGGAAACATTATTGTTGCATCTCCGGAATGTACACCTGCAAATTCGATATGTTCTGAAATTGCGTAAACAATAATTTCTCCATTGTTTGCAACAGCATCCATTTCGATTTCTTTGGCATCAGTAAGAAATTTAGAGACTACTACCGGATATTGCTTTGATACTTGAGTTGCCAGATTTAGAAAATGTTCGAGTTCGCCCTTATTTGAAACTATGTTCATTGCAGCTCCGGAAAGGACATAGGATGGCCTGATTAAAACTGGGAACCCAACTTTTTCAGTAAAATCAAAGATATCGGAAATACTACTAAGCTCTTTCCATTCTGGTTGATCTACTCCAATTCGGTCAAGCATAGCTGAAAATTTATGTCTGTTTTCAGCCTGATCAATGAAAGTAGGATGGGTTCCCAATATATGAACGTTCTCCTTGTGAAGTCTCATTGCCAGATTGTTGGGTATTTGCCCACCTGTTGATACTATTACTCCCTTTGGAGTTTCCAGATCAATAATATCGAGTGTCCGTTCTAAAGTTAACTCTTCAAAATATAACCGATCGCTTATATCATAATCAGTGCTAACTGTTTCAGGATTGTAGTTTATCATTACAGATCTGTAACCCAGTTTCTTAACAGTTTGTGAGGCCACTACACATGACCAGTCGAATTCCACGCTACTTCCTATTCTATAAGCACCGGAACCAAGAATTATAACCGATTTGTTATCAGTTGTAGCCTCAATATCGTTTTCTTCACCATGATATGTTAGATACAGATAGTTTGTTTGAGCTGGATGTTCGGCTGCAAGGGTGTCGATTTGCTTAACACAAGGGATAATCCCCCGATTTTTCCTGTGTGAACGTATGTCAAGAATATCCATATCGTTGGCACCAATATGTTTATCTTTATGGATTAGTCGTGCAATTTGAAAGTCAGAGAAACCGAATTTCTTACTTTTCAATAGGAGTTCATCATCAAGATCTTCCAGTGAGTTTATTTCTAGTATTTCTTTTTCAACTTCAAAGATATTAGCTAGCTTTTCCAAAAACCATCGATCTATTTTGGTCTGATCAAATATTTGTTCAACGGTCCATCCATTTTTAAAAGCTTCAGCTATGGCAAATATTCTTGTGTCAGTTGGATTTGATAAGCTTTCTTCAATATTGACAACTGGAAACTCCTTATTACCAACAAATCCATGCATACCAAGACCAACCATTCTGAGTCCCTTTTGGATTACTTCCTCAAAGCTTTTACCAATTGCCATGATCTCACCAACACTTTTCATACTGGAGCCTATCTCTTTAGAAACACCTAGGAATTTGTTTAAATCCCATCTTGGTATTTTCACAACCATGTAATCTAAGGCTGGTTCAAAAAACGCGGTAGTGGTTTTTGTTATGCTGTTTTTTAACTCATGAAGACCGTATCCAAGTCCTAGTTTAGCTGCCACAAAAGCCAGAGGATATCCAGTGGCCTTTGAAGCCAATGCGCTCGATCGTGATAGTCTGGCATTTACTTCAATTACTCTGTAGTCCTCCGAATCAGGATCCAGAGCATATTGAACATTACATTCACCTACTATTCCAACTGATTTTACGATGTCGATGGAAATCTTTCTAAGCTTATGATATTCGTTATTTGTTAGTGTTTGAGAGGGAGCAACAACAATGCTCTCACCGGTGTGAATTCCCAATGGATCAAAGTTTTCCATATTACAAACCGTAATGCAATTATCGTAACGGTCGCGTACAACTTCATATTCTACTTCTTTCCAACCCTTAAGCGATTCTTCAACAAGTATTTGGTCTGAAAAAGAGAATGCTTTTGTTGCTAGTTTTCTAAGTTCATCTTTATTTGAACAGAAACCACTTCCCTGACCACCAAGTGTAAAAGCAGCTCTAACGATAATGGGAAATCCAATTTCATCGGAAGCTGTTAGAGCATCTTCGATCGAAGTAACAGCCACTGAATTTGGCGTTTTTACATTTATGGAATGAAGTTTTGATGCAAATTTTTCCCGATCCTCGGTTTCCATTATTGCATCAACTTGTGTTCCAAGGACCTTTATGTTGTACTTGGAAAATACATTATTTTCATAGAGTTCAACTCCACAATTTAATGCTGTTTGTCCACCGAAGGCAAGCATGATGCTGTCAGGTTTTTCCTTTAATATTATCTTTTCAACAAAGTATGGAGTTACTGGAAGAAAATATATCTTATCGGCAATTCCCTCAGATGTTTGAACGGTGGCAATATTTGGATTTATCAATACAGTTGTTATTCCTTCTTCCTTTAAAGCTTTCAAAGCCTGAGAACCACTGTAGTCGAATTCCCCAGCTTCACCTATTTTCAGTGCCCCTGATCCAAGGATTAGCACTTTATTTATTTTGTTGGATATTACTGTCATGCTATTCTTTATTATGTGGTTTTCTGGTTACTGTGATCTTCAACAGCTTTGATAAATGTTTCAAATAGAAAGGCTGTGTCTGTTGGCCCACTGGAGGCTTCAGGGTGAAATTGGGTAGTGAAGATAGGTTTTGAATTATGGATTAGACCCTCATTACTATCATCGTTCAAGTTTTTAAAATAGATTCTCCAACCCTCTGGAATAGAATCATTATCAACTGCATAGCCATGGTTTTGTGAGGATAAATATGCGTTGTTTGTTCCCACCTCAAGTACTGGTTGGTTATGACTTCGGTGGCCGAACTTAAGTTTGTAGGTTGATGCACCAGCTGCGAGAGAAACCAATTGATGTCCCAAGCAAATACCAAAGA